>CAZDZU010000080.1:5520-7402 GCA_964509995.1 uncultured Eubacteriales bacterium
GTTTTTTATTTTACTGTTTTCAGGAGGAGAGCTTTATCTTCTGGGTAAGCTGGTGGGCTCTTCTCAGGGGCTCGGGCACCCTGAAACCTCGCAGGCAGTTGCGGACGAGCTCCAGGGCATCCTGGTGGCTGACCAGGTGGCCGGGCGAGATGAAAATCGGGCGGACTGCCGTCCGGCTGCGCAGGACATAACCGACCAGCTCGCCTCTATGGGTCAGCTCCGTATAGCTCCCCCCGGAGCGGGCTGGCATCCTGAAATCGCCGACCAGGTGGGACTTAGCGCAACCGATGCTCGGGGTCCTGAGAATGATTCCCAGAAAGGTGGCAATTCCCAGCCGCCGGGGATGGGCGATACCCTGACCATCGACGAGCAGCAGGTCTGGCTTCTGGCTCAACTTCAGAATCGTCTGGTAGATGGCCGGTCCCTCACGAAAGGAAAGGAAGCCCGGAATGTAGGGAAACTTCACCGGCTCGGCGCCTGTCTGTTCTTCCAGAAGTTCCAGCTCCGGGAATGAAAACAGACAGACGGCTGCCATTACCAGCTCATCGGTAAAGGCGGCATCGACCGCAGCCAGCAGGTGGGGCGGTCTTTCGAGCGGAACCAGTTTCAATTTTTTTAGAAGATGAACCTGGACCTGCCGGGCCCGGCCGACATCTTCCGGATAGAGTATCTGTTCCAGTTTCATCTTGCCCTGGCTATTTTATTATTATAACCTTTTTCTTCTGGAGGTTGTTCTTCCAGGTAGCGAAAATATTAAAAGTTCTGTCCCGGTTTTTAACCGGGCAGGGAAGAGGACCTGATGTTAGCCTGCTTTGACGTTGACGGTGTGCTGGTCGAGGTCAGCCAGAGTTATTACCGGGCTCTCACGGAAACTGTGTCCCACTTTCTTAATTCCCCGGTTGATTCCGAGCTGTTGCTCAACCTGAAATTCAGGTTGAACCTGAACAACGACTGGGACGCTGCCCTGGCCGGTCTTCTTTTTTACCGCAGCCGGCTGGATTCTGAAGATTTCGCCACACGGCTTTCTGCCGGTCCTCCCGACTTCCGAAAAATCTATGCCTTCGGAGAAGGGGCAGGAATAGAGCTTCCCGATTATGAACTGCTGGTGGACAGATTTGAGAGTTTTTACCGGCAGTTTCGTTCTCTGGAGAAGTTGAATATCTCTCCAGAAACTCTGGCGGAAATAAGATCTCTGGCCCGCATCATGGCCGTGATCACCGGCCGGACCCGGGAAGACCTGGATTACACTTTTGAAAAATTTTCTCTCCATAAATTTTTTGATTTGATTATTGCCGAAGACGACCTGCCGACGGTCGAAACCAGAAAGCCGTCGCCCTATTCACTGCAGCTTCTGCTCGAGAAATGCGGCTATTCCCGTCCGGCCTTTTATCTGGGTGACACGCTGGCTGACAGTCAGATGGTTGAAAATTTTAACCGTCAGGACGAGCGCCAGGTCTTTTTTGTTCTTTTCAGTAACGCTCATAACCGCGGAGTTAAGGCCGATTTTTATGTCAGTGAGGAAAGGGAGTTAGTTCAATTGGTCAAAAATTTTACCGGAGGCAAATATTTCAGTTGACATTGCCAAAATTTGTAATCTATAATCAATTAGCTGGCTGGAGAGGGATCCTCCTTAGCCCCGCTTCCTTTTCCTTAAAAACCTTGGCTCCTCACCAGCCAGCCTGTGAGAAAAACCGCCCTGAGAATTAATAAATTTGTTCCGCGGGTCGCGACTACAGAAGCATTCCTTTCTTATCTTAAATTTTTTTTCAGAATCAACCGAAAGTTTTCCCCCGGAATTTCTGCTGGCTGTTTTTTAGTCGCCGCCCCCGGAGAGGAGTACCCGGACCCAGGGCCTGAATGAAATGGTCAAGCGGTTCTTATA
>CAZDZU010000081.1:0-7260 GCA_964509995.1 uncultured Eubacteriales bacterium
TAACCGTTCTGATGAAGAATTATCTGATGAAATTTGATAAAATACAAAAGTAGGTTTTTTTGTTTAATTTATGGCTGCAATAGCTTTAACTTCGGGTGAAACTTAAGCCTGGAAAGGATAATTAAGACTTGCTGACCATGATGGCCAAATTTCGGGTATCTTCTTCAGGCAAGCCGAAATCATTAGGACTGTTAATCGGGGTCTGTTGTCTATGCGCTTTAATTTGCTCGCCTGCTTCCGGTCAGAAACAGAAAGACCTTATCAGAGAATTGACGCCGGCCCAGAAAGACTGGCTGGAAATCGTCACTCCGATCATCACTGAGACCGAAAAAGATGTCTTCTTCAAGCTGAAGACCGAGCAGGAACGCGATCGTTTCATCAGCCTGTTCTGGAAGGTCAGGGACCCTGTCCCGGAAACTAACGAAAATGAATTCTATCGCGAGTACATGGAGCGGGTTAATTTCGCCGACCAGTATTTCACCATCGGGTCCATCAAAAGAGGCTGTCTGACTGAACGTGGCTATTATTATCTGCTGCTGGGAAAACCGCGGGAGCGCCAGGTTTTTGCCACCCATTCTGATATCTGGCCGATGGAATTGTGGTTTTACCAGGGTGACCCGAAATACGGGCTTCCCGGCTATTTTTATCTTATTTTCTACCAGCCCGAAGGCTCCGGCGATTATCGCCTGTATTACCCGGGACTCGAAGGACCGGAAAAATTGGTCATCCCTTCTTTGAGCTCTTCCCAGTTGACCAGAACCAGAGCACTGGAAATAATCAAAGCCATTAACGCTGAGCTGAGCAAAGCAGCCCTGAGTTATCTGCCCGAGGAAAGCCAGGAAGGATTTAGCTCACTGACTTCTCAAACCATTATTGCCACCATAAAATCGCTTCCCGAAAAGAAATTTCCTTCGGCCTACGCCAGGAATTATCTTAGTTATAAAGACCTGGTGGAGGTGGATTATTCCCATAACTTCATAACCTCCAGCGCCCGGGCCAGGGTGTTTCCGGAGGGACAGCATTATTTCGTTCACTGGACCGTTGAGCCTGATAAGATCAATTTTGCCGAGGTGAACGGAGTATATTCGGCCACTTATGAGCTCACCGTCAGGCTGGAAGACCTGAAGGGGCAGCCTGTTTTGAGCCGGACAGAAGAGGTCCCGCTGAGACTCAACCGCCAGCAGTTTGAAACCAGGTCCAGGCAAAGGCTGGCTTTTCAGGACCTGTTTCCGGTGCTTCCTGGAGATTACAAATTGCTGATTCTCCTCAAGAATAAAACGGCCCGTGATTTTACTTCCTGGGAAACCAGCCTGAAGGTCCCCGGAACTGATGGTGGTCGATACCTGAGTCCACTAATCTTGTACCATGCGGTCAGTCCTCTTCAGACCGGTTTGACTAAAGCCTTCTCCTTCAGAGGACAGGAATATCTGGTCGGAGCCCGGAACGAATTTTCGCCGACCGAGAAGGTACAGATTTTCTGCTGGCTTCTGGCTGCTCAGCAGCTGCCGGCCGGGATCCGGGTCCAGTACTGCCTGAAGAGCCTGGATTCAGAGGTCAGCCCTGACTGCAGAACGATACTCCTGAAAGATACTTTGCAACCGGATAATAGCCTGCGGTTTGAGCCCGTCGACCTCAGCCAGGTGAAACCCGGTTATTACCGGGTAGAGATTTCTCTTATCGATAAGAATCAGACGCTGGACACGGTCAGGGAAAATCTGGTGGTCCTCTCCCAGCCGGCCCTGACTGCTCCCTGGGTTTTGGCCCGGCTTCACCAGGCGATGCCCTCGCCGGATTTTCTGAGAATGATTGCCGCCCAGCATTTTTTGAAAGGAAGTTACCAGGAAACCAGAAAAATTCTGGAGGAACTGCTGGCGGTTCGCGATGAAGCCGAAAGCCGGTTGCTACTTGCCCGGACATTATTTGCCATGGGCGACTACCAGAATTCATTGTCGGCAGCAATGGCTGTCTATGAAAGGACCAGGGACAGAGATGCAGCCAAGGTTGCGGCCATGGATTATTCCAAACTGAAGGATTGGGCATCGGCTAAAGTCTACGTGGATGCCCTTCTGGCCGAGGCCACCGAGGTCAGCGTTCTGAATCTGGCGGCCGAAGTTTATGAGAACCTGGGTGAAAGGGAACAGGCAATAAAGTATCTGGAAAGATCCCTTTCCCTTCTGCCCGAGCAGCCGGCCATCAGATCCTGGCTGGATGATTTAAGAATGAAAAAATAAAAGGTTATAATGAGGATCTGAACTCAGTTGATTTAAAAACTCAGCAGACAGACGATTCATAAATGCTAATTAAGGAGAAGTCGATGAATATTAAGAGGCTAAGGTTTCAGGTTTTGATGGTTTCAATTTTATTCCTGCTCTTGTCGGTCAGCGGACTGGCTCAGGTACGGGGCAAACTGCGGGGCACGGTGGTGGATTCTAAGGATAATCCCCTGGAAAAGGCCACGGTTACCATTGTTTCGACCCGGATGAGCTCTCAGAGATATGAGACCAGAACCGGCCGGGAGGGAAAGTTCGCCCAGGTCGGCATCTACCCCGGTTATTATCAGGTCACCATCAAGAAAGACGGCTTCCTGCCGAAGTCTTTTGAAGTCCACGTGGAGATTGATGGTGATACCAATCTTGAAATCATAAAACTGGAAACGGCTGACGAACAGGCGGTCAAGAATCTATCAGTGGCTGACAAGGCCTTTATGAAAGCCAATGAATATTACAACAAACAGGATTATGAAAAGGCCGTGGCTGGCTTCCAGGAGGCAATAAGTCTCAGCTCTGGAAACTGGGCCTACCATTTTAATTTGGGCCTGGCCTACAAGAAACTGAACAGACTCTCCGAAGCCCGGGAAGCTTTCGGTAAAGCAGTTGAGCTCAATCCCGGGAGCTTCAGCGCTAACAAGGAGCTGGGTGAACTTCTGGCCAGGGAGGAGCAGTATGAGGCGGCAGCCGGGTATTATAAAAGAGCGGTAGAGATCAGCCCCAATGACCCCGATGCTCACTATAATCTTGGAGCCTGCCTGGTCAATCTGGGCCAGGGAGAGCAAGCTCTGGGCAATTTTCAAAAAACGATTGAGCTAAAACCGGATTATGCTGAAGCCTACTTTCAACTGGGCTCGCTTTACATCAGCCAGAATAAAAAGACCGAGGCTGTGGCCAGCCTGGAGAAATTTCTGGAGCTGGCGCCCCAGCATGAAAAGGCTGCCCTGGCCCGGCAATTGCTGGAATATTTGAAAAAATAATTGATTATTCCAGCAGGGAAAATTTGATCAGGATAATCCGGTAAGAAGTTTTCCTTCTCGTCCTGAATTGCCCGGGTATTTTTTGGGTTCCAGATTCCGGGCTGCTAACAACGGGTTGATTGCAGGAATCTTTTTAGCCCCGGTGACGATTAAGAGCTGTCTGTCTTTCTTTTCTGGCCAGCCGCTGGGCCTGGCTGATTCTTTAATTCTTAAAATTTCCCGGTTATGGGGGCTTCTCCTCTGAAACTACTTCCTTTTCACACGTGGTAGCGAGCGAACTCAAGTTCTCTTTCCGCCCGGGGGAAGGAGTCTCCTGGCTCCAGGAAAAATAAAAGGGGGACAGCCGGTCAGGCCGGCTGTCCCCTGATGGTCAGGCGTCTCGTCTATGAATTACTCGACAACGAGTTCAAACGGGATTCTTTTTTCCAGGCTGGTCCCGCCGATCTTATCCTTGATGCTGATGACCAGCTCGTAACCACCGGCTTCCAGCGGACGGCTTTCGACTCTCTCTCCCTTATCGTCTGTAATCTTAACCTGCTTGGCGGCCGGGATGGGAATGGGCTGTTCGATGAACGGGGATTCGTAGGTCATAGGGGTAAAGGCAACAATCTTGGTCTCGCCCTTGCGGATGTCAAAATTAATTTCCAGGGAAGTCTTCTGGCTCTCGTCGAACTTGGTCCCGTAAACCATGAACATCAACGTGGGTTGCTCGTTCGGCTTGAATCTCATTTCGGTATAGGGGTAAGCCTTCAGGATCATCCAGCCGAAGTAGTCTTTGTGAAAGTTGGGATAGTTTTCGGCTGTGTCGAGCTGCTCATAGTTTTTCAGCAACAACAGGCTTGTGGTTTCCATCTGACCATTCTTATAGCTGTCTTCATAGCGGGGGATTTCGAAATCATAATAGGCCGTTCCGATCTTCTTGGTTTTTCTGTTGCCCAGGGCTGCAGCCAGAATGTATTTGCCGGCCGGAAGCGGATAACCAAGGTAATAACAGCTTTCTCCCTCAGGGTTGTATTCTCCGGCGGGTATGGCAAACTGACTGTAGGCTTTGTTCTCGGTCATAAGCTTGGGAGCGGTCCCGTCATTCTGATAAATCTGGAAGAAAATATCAGATTCGGTCTGGTAGCTGTCGCCACTGCTTATGGACTGGCCCTGGACATATTCCAGGTCGGCATTCTTGATTCTGGTTACGAAAATGGCGATGTAGGTGCCTCTGGCCGGAAGAACGTAATGACCGGAAAAATTGAACGGCAGGTCCGGTTTAACCTGCCTGTTGGCTAGACCCTGCTCCAGCAGCGCTTTGACATCTGTCGGCAGTGTGCTTTTGGCTTTTTGTTCTTTCTTCTGGTCTTTTTTCTGAGGTTCGGCCTGGGCCAGGTTAAAAGCCAAGGTCAGGGCCAGAATCAAAACCAGCGAAAGGGCGAAAAATTTCTTAAAACTCATCTTTCCTCCTGTGTATTCTTTTCACCAGCTTCTTAACTGCAATAATCGTGCCAGCTAAGAAGGGGGATTTTTTCTTATCTTTCCTCTGACTTTATCTCTTCAGTTGTAAATTTATTTTACAGGAATAAAAAAATAATAACCTCTTCTTTCCTGACATTTTACCTTAAATTCCTGTTGTTTTTCAACTGATATTTTGAAACTGCTCTTAAATGCTCCTGGTAAGAGCGATTGAAAACATGGCTGCCGTCATTGCGGGAAACAAAATAAAGATATTCGACCGGGGCAGGATGCAGGGCCGCCCGCAGGGAAGTTCGGCCCGGGTTGCAGATCGGCCCGGGAGGTAATCCCCGGTAGAGATAAGTATTATAAGGGGAAGCCAGACTCTTGTCCTGAAGCCGCAGGTTTCCATCGAAGCGCCCTTCAAGCTTCAGAGCGTAAATGATGGTCGGGTCGCAGTCGAGTTTCATACCCAGACGCAGGCGATTATGAAAGACGGCCGAGACCAGTGGTTTTTCTTCTTCCTTTGAAGTCTCCTTTTCTATAAGCGATGCCAGGGTGACGATTTCTCTGATCGTCAGGTTCAACTGTCCGGCCCGGGCCAGGTCTTCCGGTCCGAAATTCTTCCTGAATTGCTCAATCATAGTCCTGACCATTACCGGAGCTTCCACCCCGCGCGCGAAATGGTAGGTTTCAGGAAAAAGATAGCCCTCAAGGTTGGCTGCCTTCGGGTCGAGATCGGATATCAGATCAACCTGCCGGCAAGCATCGAGAAAAGATCCCTGATAGGGAAAGTCTTTTTCTCGAAGCAGGCTTTCTATCTCCATAAAGGTCAGACCCTCGGGTATGGTTATGGGATGAAGCAGAACTTTTCCCGAAATCATTTCCAGCATTATTTTTTTGGGAGTCACCGGAGATTCGAACCGGTATTCTCCGGCTCTTAAAAAACGGGGCGAGTAATAGAGAGAATAAGCAAGACGGAAAGCCCCGGCGCTCTTCAAGACCTGTTCTTTTTTCAGATTGATGGCAATTCCGGTCAGGCTCTGGCCCTTTTCGATAAGCGCACTTTTTCCAGTTTCGAACGGACCCGCTGCCGGAGAATTCATAGTCCGGGCCAGAAAGTAAGCCAGCCCGAGGTTGACGATGACCAGAATTATGATCAGGACT
Organism: uncultured Eubacteriales bacterium; assembly: GCA_964509995.1. Lineage (GTDB taxonomy): Bacteria > Acidobacteriota > Aminicenantia > Aminicenantales > Saccharicenantaceae > Saccharicenans. Next base: position 5,855 of record CAZDZU010000081.1, read on the forward strand.
TCAATTATTTTCCGGATTATCATTGGCATTCTGGCGTTTCTTTTCCAGGTAGGCTTCGAGAATGATCACGGCAGCCAGCTGGTCTTCCCTTTGTTTCTTTTCTTTGAAACTTCCCTTGAATCCTTCCAGCTTTCTCTGGGCCTGCTGGGTGGTCAGCCGTTCATCCCAGAAAATCACTTTCAGCCGGGTGGCCTTCTCCAGCCAGGTTGCAAATTCCCGGGTGACCTCAGCCCGGCGGCCCTCGCTGCCGTCCATGCGCAGCGGCCAGCTCAGGACTATTTCCTCAATATTTTTCTCCACGACCAGTTTCTGGAAAAAGGCCCTGTTTTCTTCCTCGTTGTCTTTCAGGATGTATGTGCCAAAGGGCTGGGCAGTGACCTGCAGCGGGTCGCTCAGAGCCAGACCGAGGTGGCGGTCGCCGTAGTCGATGGCCAGGATCCTGCCCATGTTTCAGGTTCTTTCCAGACAGCGTTTCTTCAGGCGGTGTCGACGAAGGGCAAGCTGGATTAACCGGTCCAGAAGCCGGGAAAAGCTAAGCCCGCTTACTTCCCACAATCTGGGATACATGCTAATTTCGGTAAAACCGGGAATGGTGTTTATTTCATTGATATAAATATTACCCGTTTCCTGTTCCAGGAAGAAATCAACCCGGGCCATCCCGCAGCCGTCTATGGCCCGGAAAGAAGCCACCGCCAGCTCCTGAAAACGCCTGACCAGGTCGGGAGGTAATGCTGCCGGGATGCGGAAACCGGTCTTGCCGTCCAGATACTTGTCGGCATAGTCATAAAATTCCCGGTAAGGAATGACTTCGCCAGGAAGAGAGGCCCTGGGACGCTCGTTTCCCAGGACGCTGCACTCGATTTCGCGTCCTTTTATAGCTTTTTCTACCAGAATCTTTTGGTCATAACGGAAGGCAAGCCTGGCTGCCCGGGCCAGAGCCATTCTGTTTTTAACCTTGGAAATGCCCACTGAAGAGCCAAGATTGGCCGGCTTGACGAACAGAGGCAGGCCGAGTTCCTGTAAGATTTTTTCCTCGATCTGTTGCCGGCTTGCTTTCCACTCATTTTCATAAAGCACCAGATAAGGGACAACCGGAAGGCCAAGCCGGCTCAGAAGATGCTTGAAGATTGCCTTGTCCATTCCGATGGCCGAAGCCAGCACCGGAGCTCCAACGTAGGGAACATCAGCCATTTCCAGCAGCCCCTGGATGGTGCCGTCCTCGCCGTACGGCCCGTGGAGAACGGGGAAATAAACGTCCGCCTTTACGGGGATTTCGGGCCGGCTCCTGTCCCAGGGCAGAAAGGAAAAGCTACGACCGGCATTTAGCCCGGAGCCAGAAACCCCCGGGGAGGCGACCACCTTCCAGTTTCCCTTTCTGGTCACGTATATGGAGATGACCCGGTACT
>CAZDZU010000082.1:0-7246 GCA_964509995.1 uncultured Eubacteriales bacterium
CAAATATTCCTGACATTTCCTGACAGCAGCCGCCCGTCCCTCATAGAGGTCGACCGGAATGTAACCGACCCGGGCTATGTTGGAGGAGATATAACGAACAAACAGTATAAAAAATGGGTTCAGCAGAAAATGAACCATCAGACCGAAATTTTTCATGCTGCGGTGGAGATGCTTCCGGACCAGGAAGCTGAACTCTTCCTTTGAAAAAATCATCTTGTTGGCGGTGAAGAAGATCGGCCGGGGCACAGTCTTGAACAGGACAGCCACATCCTTATAGCTGCCGACGTGGTTGCCGACTATGATGTTGGGGCCTTCCCGGATGAAGTTTTCGGCGCCATGGACCGAGATTTTTTTGGGAAAGAGAGCAAAGTTGCTTATTCTGAGGATGACTTTTTCAAAACTCTTCAGTTCTTCTTCAAAAGTCCTCGGCATGGGCTAATTATTTTAGCCCAGGCGGGTTGAAATTTCAAAACAATTTTCTTCTCCCTTTAAGTGCTCTGGCAGGTATTCCGCGGCTTCTGTCGGCTTAGAGAATTTAAAAAGTGGCCAGGAGCGGCCGGCAAGGCCTGGCTCTGGCTTCCAGCCCGGCCTTTCGTTCTTGCCTTCAGTTCTACTGGCCAAGCGCCAGCTTATGGAATTATGTTCATAGACAAGACGATAATTCTACTTTAGCCTGAAATTGACCGTCACAGTGAAAACGATGGGCCTGGGCTGCCCATCAATTATCGCTGGCTCATAAACCCACTGTTTCACTGCTTCAATGGCTGCCTGGTCAAGGAGCGGAACAGACCTCAAAACCTTTACTGCCGCCACCTGACCGGACCTATCAGTGGCAACTTCCAGAATAACGATGCCTTCTACCCCGGCCTGCCTGGCTTCTTCTGGATAAACTGGGTCCACTTTTTTAATTAATTTTGGGGGTTGTATCTTACCCGTAGCTTTGACTGCATCTTTAAGCAGCACCGGCTCAACTTCCCTGGCTGAGGCCGCCTCTCCAGCTACTCTTTCGGTCACAGGCCGCAGGACTCCTTTTTTCTCCGTCACGGCCGAAGCTCCGATGCTCTGAACTTTTATCGACAGGAAGTACGGTCTGCCGTCCCTGTCTTCAAAACCGAAGGTTGTGATGACGTTCTTATCCAGAGACAGCTCTGAATCCAGCAGATTGCTCTTCCTGTCACCGTCCTGTTCCATCACTTCAACCCGGCAGGTCAGCCGGTTCGAACTGGCAATCCGGATCAGGGTCACCATAATGGCGTATTCCTTGCTGTCCAGCCGGAACATGTGGAAGTCTTTAGAACCGGTTTCTGACCAGCCCAGGTTAGCTTCAGTCAGCAGTTGCACTCCCTTCAGGTTGAAAACACGACAGAGTTGATTTTCTTCTTTTTCCGAGCTGTTTTCAGATTTTATGCTGGCCGAAAGCTTGTATCTCAGGAAAGAAGAGGTTACAATCTTGACCGGTTCTACTTTCCCTTCCCTTATACCCTCAAACACTTTCAATTTTAATTCGGCCAGCGTTACCTTTTCCCCTTCTGCCTCCCGGGGCAAGGCCGGAAGGGCCAGCGATAACAGAAGTCCTGTGATGACGCTCAGAATGGTAATTCTTAGCTCAATCCTTTTAATTTTCATTCTTACCTCCTGCAGTCTTCTTTCATACTCAATTCCTAGCTTTTCATCAGTTGCTTCTTTCCACCCAGATGATGACCATCTCCGGGTCGGCAGTTTGATAGATGTAGGTGTCAGCCGGCTGGCCGTTCTGTTGGACGTAAGCCAGCGATACTTTTGAAACTAAATTAGTTTTATTCGTATCATGGCCGGACAAATTCCGACCTGGATTCGCCTGCCGGCTCAAGTACAAGGCAAAACCGGCCAACAGGATGATTGTGGCCGCAGCCGTCGCTCCGGCATAAAGCCGGACCAGCCATTTTTTTCTGCCACTCCCGGGACGAGTTGTAGACGTTTCTTCCGGTTTGCTCTCTGTTCCGGCCGCCAGGGCCACAAGTCCGGATACCATCCGGGCTTCTGGCTCAGGAAACAAGTCCCGAACTTCTTGCCTGGCGGCCAGCCCCGACCGGCAGTGCGGGCAAGCATCGAGATGGGTTCTGAGTAGCCAGAACCTGAAACCGGCAAGCGGTAACAGCCGCCAGCCCAGGTCAGCGAGAAGACAGGTGACCCTTCTTTTCATGTTCCCTCTCCATAAGCCTTTTCAATTTTTTTCTCGCCTGAAACAGATGCACCCGGACAGTACCTGGAGAACAGCCCATGATGCCGGCTATTTCTTCAGAACTATAGCCTTCCTTCCCCCAGAGAAAAAGACAGGTCCTCTCAGCCGGTCTCAAACGGTTCAGGAGCTCCTCGCCAATGGCTTCACCCAGACGGTTCTCTGCTGGGTCCGGGCAAACTGCAGAATAATCCGCCGCCGCTCGGTTAAAAAAATTCATGAACCGCCGGCGCTTTTTAAGCCGGTCCAAGCACTGCCGGTAAAGTATGGTAAAAGCCCAGCTTTTGAGGTTCTGGTTTTTGTCAACCCGATCCCAGTGCCTGAGCATTTGAACCACCATGTCCTGGCAGGCATCCTCGGCCTCAGCCCGGCTGCCCACCAGGCTCAGAGCAAAAGACATAAGTTCTCCTCCATAATTTTCCAGAAGCTCTAAAAGCCGGGTTCTATCTGTCATTCAGGTCTGCTGGTCTGGAAATCTGACCTCTGACTTCTTGCCTCGTGTCGTTAATAAAACGACGCCCGAAGCCAGAACGTTTATCAGATTTTCCTGCGGCCTCCCGTCTCCCTCACCCCATCATACTCTTTATTCCTGCCTGTTAACCAGCAGGAATTTTCTTGTCAGCCAGTAAAAAGAGTGTTAATTTATTTTCAACCTGAAAGTGAGGGCCAGATGTTCATCCTGATTAAGAATATAAAAATCGCCGGCCAGACAGCAGGCAGACTGCTGGAGATGCTGATAGCCGGCGAAAAAATTGCAGCCCTGGCTGAAGCCGGGCGAATAAAACTTGAAGGGCTGGAGTGCCAGGTTATTGAGGGGGGTGGATTTACAGCCATCCCCGGCTTTATCGATCCCCATGTCCACATCCTGGGCGGCGGTGGCGAAGGCGGCCCGGCCACCCGGGCCCCGGAAATCAGGGTTGAAGACTGCCTGAGCTGCGGCCTGACCACTGTTATCGGCTGCCTCGGCACCGACAGCGTCACCCGGCACATGAGCTCGCTTCTGGCCAAGGCCAGAGCCCTGGAAATAGAAGGCCTGAGCACCTGGATCTATACCGGAGCCTACAATCTGCCGACACCGACCATAACCGGCAGTCTCCGTTCAGATATTGCCCTGATCGACAAGGTCATTGGAGCCGGAGAAATCGCCATCTCCGACCACCGCTCCTCCCAGCCGACTTTCGAAGAGTTCCTCAAGCTGGTAGCTGAATGCCGGGTGGGCGGAATGCTGGGCGGCAAAGCCGGCGTGGCGCATTTCCACCTGGGAGACGGACGCCGCGGTCTGGAATATTTTTTCAGGATGCTGGAGGAAAGCGAACTTCCGCCCTCTCAGGTCGTGGCCACCCACGCCAACCGCAATCGCTACCTGTTTTCCCAGGCCCTGGAATGGATCAGACGGGGCGGCTATGTTGACCTGACCTGCGGCCCTGAACCCTGCGACCCGGATGAAGTCAGCGTTGTCGAAGCACTCGGTCAGGTCAAGTCCCTTGGTTTACCGCTCAGCCAGGTCACCGTGAGCTCAGACGCTAACGGCAGTCTGCCGGTTTTTGACGAAAAGGGCAAGCTGGTAGCCCTGACCGTGGCCAGCCAGAAAGATTTCCTTCGTCTCTTCAGAGAAACCGTCCAGAAAAAAGTGCTTACTCTGGAAGAAGCAACAGCGGTTTTCTCAACCAATGCCGCTTATTTCTACAAACTTCCGGGGAAAGGGAAGTTGCTCCCGGGTTATGAGGCCGACCTGCTGCTATTTGACGATTCACTCGAGCTCAAGTATGTCTTCAGTCGCGGCCGGATGGTTCTGGAGAAAGGCCAGCTAAAAGTTTGCGGGACGTTCAGCCCATAATTCTGCTTTGCGACTTTCAGCCGGAGGGAACGACGTCCGGCTGAGGGCAGGAGAAACAGATGGAGGAAAGAGAAACCACGCCGAAAGAAATCCGGACCGGACCCAGAAAGCCATCCTTCGGCCTGGCTCTCATCCCGCTGATTTCGATGGCCCTTCTGCTCGGCATCGGTTACGGAATCTACCGGATCAAAGCCCAGGTCTTGCTGGTGGCTGCGGCTTTCATCACCGCCGGCCTCGGAGCCTATCTCAAGTATTCCTGGAAAGACATGGAAGCCGGAATCGTGGACAGCATCAGGAAAGCCCTGCCGGCCATACTGATCATGCTGGCAGTCGGCGTGCTGGTAGCCACCTGGATTGCCAGCGGCACGATACCGATGATAATTTATTACGGGCTCAAACTTATTTCCCCGAAGTACTTTCTGGTCACGGCCTGCTTTGTCTGCAGCCTGACCTCCCTGGCCTGCGGCACTTCCTGGGGAACCATCGGCACCCTGGGCGTGGCTTTCATCGGCATCGCCATGGGTCTGGGCATTCCACTCGGACCGGCGGCTGGAGCCATCGTCGCCGGAGCTTATTTCGGGGATAAGATGTCGCCGCTCTCAGACATACCAAACCTGGCCGCGGTCACCGCCGGCTCCAACCTCTTTGACCACATCAAGCATATGTTCTGGTCGGGAACTCCTGCCTGGGTCGGCGGCCTGGCAATTTATTTCTTCATGGGCCTGAAGTATGGCGGCCGGGAATTCGACCGGGAAAAAATTCAGCAGATTACCTCCACCCTTGAAAACAATTTCCACTTTAATCTATGGCTGCTCGTGCCGATTTTAATCGTCTTCTATTATGCGTTCACCAAGAAGCCGACCATTCCGGGAATGCTGATCTCCTCAGCGGTGGCTGTAGCTCTGGCCGTCATCTTCCAGAAGGCCAGTCTGGTCCAGGTGGCCCAGGCTGTGAATTCAGGTTATTCAGCCAGCACCGGGCTGGAAGCCGTTGACCGCCTGATTTCCCGCGGCGGGCTGATGAGCATGATGGAAACCCAGCTGGTGGCCTTCACCGCCTTCAGTTTCGGAGGCATCATGCAGAAAACCGGGATGCTGGCGGTGATTCTGGAAAAAATAATGAAATTTGCTGATAGAATCTGGAGTCTGGTGCTGACCACCATCGGCACCACCATCCTGGCCGCCCTGATTACCGGGAGTTCCTACCTGTCAATGATCATCCCGGCCGAGTTGCTCTCGGAGGCTTACAAGAAAAAAGGCCTGGCCGCCAAGAACCTGTCGCGAATTATTGAAGAAAGCGGAGGGATAATCGTGCCCCTCATACCCTGGAGCATGGCCGGGGTTTACATCACCGGAACCCTCGGAGTGCCAACCTTTTCCTATCTCCTGTATGCCTTTTCCAATTATCTGGCAGTGGCCATCCTGGCCGTTTTCGGTTTTACCGGCTTTACCATGGCCAGAAAAATTCGCGATGATGAGACCCAGCCCGGAAGCTGAGTCCAGGACAGACGGTAAAAAAGGTTATTAGCGAAATATCTGGTTCAGAGCTCGGGCCAGGCCTTCTGTCCGGGGCTGTTCAATGATCGGGAGAAAGATCAAAACTAACCGCGATGCCTTTACTCCCTCTGTTTTTACTCGCCAGGCAGAAGCCGGTCATCTGAAATCTGGAAAGGTCAGGCCTCCGGCTGCCTATTTGTTCTCTTTTTCCTCTTCAATCTCCCGTTCGAGTTCGTCCAGATGGTCCAGAGCTTTTTCAAAAGCTGCTTTGGCCTGTTCCAGTTTTTTCTGGCGTAGCTCCACAGTGGAATCAAACTTCTGGGCTATCTCTTCGGATTTTTTCTTTTCTTTCAATAACAGCTCGTCGAAGGAAGCCTTTTTCTTCGCTCCCTTTTCCGACTGGATAATTTCTTTGAGGCTTATATCCACCCAGAGCCTGGCCCCGCAGTGCGGGCAGACCAGCTGAAAGACCTTATCCCCTCTGCCCTTCTTTTCTTTGTCTTCCATAATATTTTGAATTTAACAGAAAAAGGGGTGAGCTTCAACTCAATTCAGCTCCCGGTCCAGGCCGTATTTTTTAATCAGCCGGAAGAGTCCCTGGCGGGTGAGGCCGATGGCTGCGGCCGTCCGGGCCCGGTGAAAATTGAAATGGCGCAGGGCTTCTCCCAGAAATTTCTTCTCAAACTCGGCCTTGGCCCGGGAATAATCCCAGCGGTCCGGCAAGGGGCTGTCCTTCGATTTTCTGACCTCAGCGGACAGGAGTTCTTCGCCCAGCACCTGGCCATCCCCGGCCAGAACCAGAGCTCTCTGGATTTCGTTCTGCAGCTCCCTGACGTTCCCGGGCCAATCATGCTTCAGGATGAGTTCCAGAGCCGCCGGAGAAAAGAAGGCCCGGGGCCGATTCATCTCCCGCGAATATTTATCAAGAAAATGGTTTAACAGCACCAGGATATCTTCAGGGCGACGGCGCAGCGGCGGGACTTCAATGGTAATGATTCTCAGGCGGAAATAAAGGTCCTGGCGGAATCGGCCAGCGGCCACTTCCTGCTCCAGGTTACGGTGGGTGGCGCTTATAAACCGGACATCCACCCGGCGGCTCCGGTTCTCGCCAATCCGCCGGATTTCCTTCTCCTGCAGGAGTCTGAGGATCTTGGCCTGAAGCGGAAGCGACAGGTCGCCTATTTCATCCAGAAAGAAGGTGCCGCCGCTGGCCTCTTCCACCAGTCCGGGTTTATCGCGCAGGGCTCCGGTGAAGGCACCTCTGGCATAACCGAACAGCTCCGACTCCAGCAGGTTATCGGGAATGGCGCTGCAGTTGACAGCCACAAACTCACCGCGCCGGCGCACGCCACCATGATGGATGAGGCGGGCAATGAGCTCTTTCCCGGTGCCACTCTCGCCGCTGATCAGAACCGGGGAGCTGACCGCTTTAACCTTATCGATCAGCTCCCGGATCAACCGGAAAGGCTGGCTCACTCCCAAAAATGCCAGCTCGGTGTTGTCGCTCTGAACTTTCACCTCTTCCGGCGGAGAAGTTTCCTCGGCCAGCAACCTGACCAGGGGCAGAGCAGAAGATAATATGTCTTTTTCTGTATCTGTAAAAAGCCCGTCCGGGTTCCACCTTTCGAGATAGGCAAAGCCGTAAAGCCTGCCCTGAGCCCAGTAAGGATAGCAGGCCGCCAGAATATCCTGCCC
>CAZDZU010000083.1:0-5036 GCA_964509995.1 uncultured Eubacteriales bacterium
AGAGCCAGCGAGAGGATTCGAACCTCCGACCCGCTGATTACGAATCAGCTGCTCTGCCGGCTGAGCTACGCTGGCTTCATCCGGAAATCAGGGAAAGATTATAGCACAGCCCCGCCGGGGGCGACAATCTGACCGCCGGTCGGAGTTTTCCATAAAAAATGGGGTCTGCTCTTCAAAAATGCCCCTTATTTGATTACAATACCCATCTTAAAGCCAGGCCCGCTGGTGGGAGGAACTCAAGCTCGCTCAGACGAGAACCAACCCCAGAGCAGTTGCCGGCTGATCCCGGGAAGGAATAAGGCCAGATGTTCATAAAGAAACTGGAAGTTCAGGGCTTCAAATCATTTGCCGAGCGCACAAAAATTCTCTTTCACCCCGGCATAACGGCCATCGTCGGGCCCAACGGAACCGGCAAGAGCAATATCGTCGACGGTATCCTCTGGGTTCTGGGCGGCCTGCGTCTGAAGTCCGTCCGCGGTGATAGAACTGAAGATTTTATTTTCAACGGCAACGCCAAGCGGCCGCCACTCAGCATGGCCGACGGCGTCATCACCCTGGGAAATGAAGAAGAGCTGGTTATTTCCCACCGGGTCTTCCGCTCAGGAGAAAGCGAATACCGGCTGAACGGAAAGGCCGTGCGGTTAAAAGATATTCAGGATGAGCTCTGGAAGCATTCGATCGGTGAAAAAGAATATTTTGTCATAGAACAGGGGGCCATAGGCTCCTTTGTCACTTCCAAACCGCAGGAAAAGAGGTTGCTGATAGAAGAGGCAGCCGGCACCGCTTATTACAAGGATAAAAAAAGGCAGGCCCAGAACAAGCTGGAATCGAGCGAGCAGAACCTCATTCGCCTGGAAGACATTATCATCGAAGTGGAAAAATCAAAAAATTCTCTCTACCGCCAGGCCCTGGCCGCGGCCCGGGTCCATCGCCTGCGGGAAAGACAGCGTGAACTCACCACCCATCACTATTACCGTAGGATGAGGCAGCTGGAAAAAGCTCTGCAGGAAGTCCAGGACAGCCTCCAGCAGGCGGAAGCCAGAGAGCAGGAAGCTCTGGACGCCGTCCGGGATGTGGAAAAAGAACTGGCCAGGAAGAGAAAAGAGCTATGGGACCTGGAAAAGCTGCTCAAGGACCGTCAGGAGCGGACCTTCAGCCTGAAATCGCAGCTGTCGCGGCTGGAGGGAGAGATCGAACGGGAGAGCAAGCGGCTCGAATATCTGGAAACGTCCAGAAAGAAAGCTGAAGCCGACCGGGTCGAACTCCAGAACGAAATCAAGGTCCTGGAAGAAGAAAAAACTGCCCTCATTGCCCGGCTGGCCGAACTACAAAAATCGCTGGAAACAACCGCCATCAAAGTTGAAGAGAAAAGAACTGTGCTGGAAGAAGTCGCCCGCCTGACAGCCGCCGAGGAAGAGCTTCTGACCGGGCTGCGCCGCGAACAGATGCGGAAAATTCAGGAAATGACCGAAATCCGCAACAATTTTTACCGGCTGGAAAAGGAACAGGAGCTTTTTCTTAAAGCGGCCGAAAAACACTCCCGGGAAAAAGAAGATTATCTGGCCCAGAAACAGCAGATAGAAAACCGCCTGGCCGAGCTGCAGACAGAACTCGAAAGCAGCCGGGAAGAAAAGGAGCGGCTGCAATCGACTCTGGCCGACCTGACCCAGAAGCTCCACTCGATAAACCAGAAATTGACCGGCCTGGAAGAAGGCCTGTCCCGGCTCAACCGGAAAATAGAAGAAACCGGACATCAGCTTCAGGCGCTGGAAAAGATAGCCGAGGTGGAGCGCGATTCGACCGAGCGCACCCCGGTGCCGGGAGCCCTGGGCTGGTTCTCAGAACTGGTGGAAATTCCAGAAGAGGCAGCGGCCCTTTTTGACCTTTTCTGGAAAGAAGAGGCCCGGGCCCAGGCTTTTCTCCTGGAAAAATTCAAGGAAAACATCCCGGCCGGCGACCGGAAGACCCTGCTTCTTTTGTCCGAGAAGACGGGTCGTCAGGTGCCGGACAGTCTGCTCCAGGCTGAGGGAGTGCTCGGACTCCTCAAGCAGAAAATAAAAGCCAGGCCGGAACTTGAAAGATACATTTCCTCTCTCCCGGAAGCGATAATTGTCAGGGACCTGCTGACGGCCGTCCGGCTCTGGGAACGGTATCCTGATTTTAACTTCATCACGGTCAATGGCGACCTGCTCCAGTCTTCAGGCTTGCTCAGGACCGGCCAGAAAAAAGAAGGATTGTTTGCCCTGAGCCAGGAAAAAAGACGCCTGCAGCAGGAGTTAAGTCGTCTCCAAGAAGAAAAGGAACCGCTGCTTAAAGAAATTGAACTGATAACCTCAGACCGGGCCGACCTGGAAAAGAAGCTGGAAGAGACCGCAAGCGGCCTGCGAGAGTCTGAAAAGAGAATCTCCGACCTGGAACGGGAAAATAAATTTGTCCGGCTTGAACTCCAGAAAATCTCAACCCCCCTGGAAATTCTGGAGAAAGAGGAGAAAATTCGGCAGGAAGAACAAGAAGCTTTGCTCCGGCAGAAGTCAGAAGCCCAGCTCGAACTTGAAGCCATCGAGGCGGCGCTGGAAGAGATCAAACATAAAATCAGGGAGAGAGAAGAGGCCTTAACTCTGGCCAGGGAGAATCAAAAAACCGAAGAAGAAAGAGCTTTCGAGCTTCGCTCCGAATTTAACCTTCTTCAAGAAAAAATTAACAGCAGCCGCCACAGCCTTCAGTCTCTGGAAAAAAGACACCAGGCAATCGCCAGTAAACTGGGAATCCTGGAAATGGAAGTTTACACCGGCCAGGAAGAAAAGGAACGTCTGGTCAGGTTGATCGAAGAGCTGAAACAGAAAGCCACCCAGCTGGAAACAGAAGCCAGGAAGGAAGAAGAAGGGCTGCTGGAGCAGGACCGTCAGGTTCCCGACCTTCAGAAAGAGCTGGAAGAGATGGAAACCCGGCTGAGCCAGCTCAGGAACCAGGAGGAAAGAGCCCGCGAGGAAAAAACACGGCTTGAAATCAGGCGGGCAGAAGTCGAAAGAGACCAGGTCAACCTGGAGGAAACCTGCTGGCAGGAATTGAAGAAAAATCTCCTGGAACTGAAGCAGGAAATCGAGACCGAAGGACAAGAACCCCAGCCGGGAGTCGAGAGTGAAGAGCTGGCCCGGGTGCTGTCCGAAGGAGGAGAAGAAGGCGAAGAGGAAACCCCGGAAAAGACGGAAGAAAAATCCGAAGAAAAGCCGAGAGAACGACGACGGGGCAAGCCGCCCGTCCCTGTCCGGGAGCTGAGCGATGAAGACCTGGAAAAAGAGCTGGAAGCAGTCGGCGACGCTCTGCAGCGCCTGCGTCAGGTCAACATGATGGCTGAGGAAGAATACCTGGAACAGAAAAAAAGATATGACTTTCTGATCCAGCAGCGGCAGGATCTTCGCGACTCCATCAACTCCACCCAGGAGGCCATCAAGAAAATAGACGAGGAAAGCAAGAGCCAGTTTCTCAGGGCACTGGACGAAGTCAATAAGAATTTCCAGGAAATTTTTGCCCTTCTTTTCCGCGGGGGCACAGCCGAAGTCAAGCTGCTGGAGCCAGAAAATCCGCTGGAAAGCGGGGTTGAAATTGTGGCCCAGCCTCCCGGAAAGAGGGTGCAGAATCTGACCCTGCTATCCGGAGGCGAAAAGTCGCTGACCAGTCTGGCCTTTCTGTTCGCCCTGTTCCGTTACAAGCCCTCGCCGTTCTGTATCCTGGACGAAGTCGATGCCGCCCTGGACGAGGTCAATCTGGGCCGTTTCCTGAACCTGATGAAAGCCATCAAACACCAGACCCAGTTCATCATCATCACCCATAATTACAAAACCATGGAAGTGGCAGATTACATCTACGGCACGACCATGGAAGAACCGAACGTCACCCGTGTCTATTCAGTCAAGATGGAGAGAAAAGAAGCCGCCAATGCCGGGGAAGAATCCGTTGCGGGCAGCGGGCCGATGCCGGAACCAGAATCAGGAGAGCAATCGTCAAAGCCCTTCCCCACCACTTCCGAAGACGAAATAGAACCGATAGAAGAGCTAAAAGAAGAGAACTGACAGCCCCGCACAAACTCTTTGACTGAAACGCCGGCTTTAAGTTATCATCTCTGGCGATGTTTTTCAAAGCCGGTTCGAATCTTTATCAACTTTCCCCGAACCTGGCTTCTCCCGTTTTCTTCCCGACCCAAATCGCAATCACCATAAGGAGGCGTCATGACCTTTTACCTCTACATCATCCTGGGTTATCTGCTCGTTCTGACGGTCATAAATTTCCTCCGGGCCAGGAAAGTCAAGAGCCAGGAGGATTTTATGGTGGCCGGCCGCAAGCTCAAGTGGTCGGTTATGGTTTTCACCCTGATCTGCACCTGGATAGGCTCGGGCACCTTCATTTCCGGGGCTGAATTCGCCTCCAAGGCCGGGTTTTCAGCCCTCTGGCTGGCCGCCGGAGCCTGGGTGGGCATCATCATCATCTACTTCCTGGCGGCCAAGATCCAGACTTTCGGCCAGTACACCATCGGCGACATCCTGGAAGTCAGATACGGACCCCTGGCCCGACTGTTCGGAGCCATCGCTCTGGTGATCTCCTTCACAGCTATCGTTTCCTATCAATTCGTCGCTGGCGGGTTCATCCTGAATGTAGCCACCGACGGGGCAATCTCCGACCAGATGGGAATTTACCTGGCGGCCACTTTTGTCATCCTGTTCACAGCACTCGGCGGCATGGTGGCTGTTGCTTATACCGACCTGCCCAACGGAATCATCATCGTTCTGGCCTGTTTGCTGTCGGTTCCCTTTGTCTATGCCGCCGCCGGTGGTCTGAGCGGGGCCCAGGCCAGTCTTTCTCCCGGATACTTCGCCGCGGTTAATGAACAGTTCGGAGCCAACCCCACCCTCAAGGCCCTTGGCTATTTCCTGTCGACGATGTTTCTGCTTCTTGGCGTCCAGAGCATGTACCAGAAATTCTACAGCGCCCGCAGTCCGAAGGACGCCAAAAAAGCCGTGGTCTTCTGGACCATCGGAACG
>CAZDZU010000083.1:5046-7215 GCA_964509995.1 uncultured Eubacteriales bacterium
CGGTGGTGGTAATCATAGCCGTCTTCTCTTACAGCATGTTCAAGGACCAGATCAATCTGAGCATCCCCAAGGAAGGCGGTAAAGTGGTACTGCTGGCCGCCCGCAACCTGGTTCCGCCGCCCATCGGGGTGCTGCTGCTGGGCGCGGCCTGCGCCGTGGTTATTTCCACCGGAATGAATTACCTGCTCTCCCCTTCGAGCAACCTCATCCGCGACATTTACCAGAGGTTCATCAACCGCCAGGCCGAGGACCGCAAGCTGGTGGCATTGCAGAAGCTGTTTATTGTTATCATCGGAGTTATCGCCTTCTTTTTTGCCCTGCGTCTGAAATCGGTTCTGGAGATGAGCTACTTCGCCTACACAATTTACGGAGTGGCCATCACTCCCGCCCTGATCGCCGCCCTGGCCTGGAAAAGAGCCACCAGGGCCGGGGGGCTGGCCTCCATCATCTCCGGCACTGTGGTCAGCGTCGGGATGAAGGTCCTGGCTGAGGTCCTTCCTCCAGAAAAAGTCCCGGAAGGCGACCCCTGGGGTGTTCCGCTGATTTTCCCGGCCCTGGCCGTTTCTCTACTGAGCCTGATTGTAGTCAGCCTCCTGACCAAACCCCCGAAGGAAGAAGAACTGGCCACATTCTTTCCAAAAAAATAAACCTGGTTGATGAATACCGGAATTATTTTCAGCCGGCGCTTCGCTCTTCACCAGATGGGCGAAGAACACATAGAAAGTCCGCTGCGGATTATCGCCCTCAACGAGCTCCTGGAAACGCGGCTGAAATCGGGATTCAGGATCATCGAGCCCAGGCCGGCCTCCCGCGAAGAAATAGAAACGGTTCATCTGCCCGATTACGTGTCTTTTCTGGCCGAGACCGCCGGTAAAGACAGCACTTTCCAGTTCGACCCTGATACCATCGCCGGACCTTATACCTACGAAGCGGCCTGCCTGGCCGCCGGGTCCGGACTGACCGCCGCCGACCTGATCCTCGAAGGGAAACTGGATAATGCCTTTGCCCTGGTAAGGCCTCCCGGACATCACGCCGAAAGTCACCGGCCACTGGGTTTCTGCTTCTTCAATAACATTGCCATTACTGCCGAATACCTCAGGCGCCGGAAAGGAATCAGGCGGATCCTGGTTGTTGACTGGGACCTCCATCACGGGAACGGCACCCAGAAAACCTTTTACGACACATCAGACGTACTATATATCTCCCTTCACCAGAGCCCGCTTTTTCCTGGCACCGGGTCGGCCTCTGAAGTCGGAGAAAAAGCGGGAGTGGGTTACAACCTTAATCTGCCACTCGGGCCCGGAAAGACAGATGAGGACTATCTTTATATCTTTGAGAAAGTCATTCTGCCGGTGGCCCAAAGCTATCAGCCGGAGTTTGTGCTGGTTTCAGCCGGGTTTGACATCATGAAGTGGGATCCCTTGGGGCGGATGGAAATTACTGCCGAAGGCTGTGGCCATATCAGCCAGATATTGACTGATATAGCGGCCCGCTGGGCTTCAGGCCGGCAGATAGTTTTCCTTGAAGGCGGTTACAACCTTAAGGAGCTCAAAGAGGGGGTGGAAGAAGTTTGCCTGAGACTCAACGGAGCCAGGCGTTGTGAACTCCCCGACCTCCCCTGTCCTCCTTTGCTGGCCGATGAAATCAGGCCCTATCTTAAGATTTTCAGAAATTACTGGAAGGAGATTCCGGAAATTTAAGATTTCGAGCCGGTTAGCCGCCTGGAAACGGGTTGTATCCCTGTATCCCCCGCTCGCCGGGTTCGGTTGCCCTGTTAGCTGGACCGGAACCGCGAGCGCCGCCGCAAAAAAAGAGCACAGGAAGGTATTATAGCCGGGCTTACTCCCCGGGAATAGACCAGACCAAAGTCACCCCGGTGTAGGGGCGGCAAGCTGGCTAATTATAGGGGCAGAATACCGGTTTAGATGACAGGCCGTCATCCAGAATAGACACCCCCAGGGTCAAAAGCGGTTTTCTTTCCCCGTTATCAGGTCGTCAAAATTGGCACAAATTATGCACATATAGGGGTGTAAAGGAGCTTAAGATGAGAAATAAGAGATTTTTCCTGATTGCGGGATTAATCCTTCTGGTGACTTTATATGCTCCCTTGAGGGCCCAGGAAGAGCAGCCTCAGATGGAACAACCCCAGGAAGAGACCAGATATACCAA
>CAZDZU010000084.1:0-704 GCA_964509995.1 uncultured Eubacteriales bacterium
CAGGGCTTCTTCCAGTGCCTGGATGGTTGGATTTCCCAGCCGGGTGTAAATAAATCCCTTTTCTCTGCCGGCGAAAAGGGCGGCTCCCTGTTCGGCGCTTTCAAAGGCGAAAGTTGAAGTCTGATAGATGGGCGGGGAGACGCTGTGAGAGACCGGGTCCGGATGATAGCCGGCATGGATGATTTCAGTTTCCAGTCTTCTTTTTTTCTGTTCGCTCATTTTCCTAACCTCTTTATCCCGATTGCTCCGGGCAATATGGATAGATATTTAAAATCTAAATTGTCTCAAATATTTCCCATTTTAATCCTTTGACAGAGCAAATTTTCAAAGCCCGGACCTGTTATCAGCCTTTCGTCCCGTTTTGATTTATTTGCCTCTGGCCAGGTCGATCATCAGCTTGACTTCTTTGACCATTTTTTCGGTGTCGCCCTCAAAACCGATGCTCTTGGACCGGATCTTACCCCTGGGATCGACGACGAATTTTGTCGGAATTCCCGATACTTTGTAATCAGCCACCACCTTATCTTCGGTATCCATCAGGACATAAAAGGGATATTGATTCTTTTCCAGGAATTCTTTCACCACCTGTTCTTTGTTGGCTTCGTCCTGCCAGGTGTTGATGAAGACAAAAGCTACTGACGAGTCTTTCTGATATTCCTCCACCAGCCTTTTCATCCCGGGGAAGGAACCCAGGCAGGGGCCGC
>CAZDZU010000084.1:714-7198 GCA_964509995.1 uncultured Eubacteriales bacterium
GGGCCGCACCAGGTGGCCCAGAAGTCCAGGATAACTACCTTACCCTGGTAATCCGACAGTTTGACCACCTTTCCTTCCAGGTCTTTGAGTTCAAAGGCCGGAGCAGGTAGGTCGATCATCTTCTTCTTGAGGTCGGCGCGCAGGGCTTCGGTGGCTTCTGTTTCCAGGGTTGTGCGATACTCATCCCAGCCGCTGTCCGAACCCCTGGTTCCTGTGTAGGCCTGTTTCAGCAGGTCCATGATGTCAGAACCGGTAAATCCTTTCCGGGCAGCAGATTCCAGAACCCGGAGGGCTGGCTCGGAATTTTTATTCTCCAGCAGGACCTTAGCGTAATCCACGGCAATGCCCGATTGTTCGCCCTTGCTGGCTTCATAGGCCTGGCGCAGGGAACTGACGGCTTCATTGATCTGGCCCTGCTTCCAGAGCAGATTTCCTCTAAGGCTGAACATCATGGCGCTAAGGTTGCTTTCCATCTCATCCCGCCACTCTTCTTCTGTGTAATAAGCGGGCTTGTATTTCTCGGGGCTGGAAAGCTGTTCGGTCATTAACGATATTCCGTTGTCAAGGGCTTTTAAGGCCAGTGGCGTCTGACCTTCCTGGCTGGCCTGGTTGGCAACGGCGTAAAAATAATAGGGCTGGGCTTTCAGCCGGTTATCCTGAAGGAAGGCATTAGCCTCTTCGAGCTTTTTCTCCTGGAACAGGGACTGGGTGATCATGCCGATTATGGACTCTGTATATTTGGAGTCGGGATATGTTTCTTGAAATTGTTTGACAAAATTCATTCTTTCCTTAAAGTCCTGCAGGCCCTGAAGCTGCATTACGGCCTGGATCTGGAAGAATTCTCCCTTCGGGTTTTTCTGGGCCTGCTGGGCTATGGCCATCGCCTTTTCCTGGTTTCCGGTCTGGGCATAAAACCGGTAAAGCGTCACCAGCGTCGAATCGTCCAGGTCGGGCTGCGTTGAGATTTCATCCAGAAACTCCTTGGATTTCTGCTCCCAGCCCTCTTTCTTTGTGGCCTGAAGGAGGCGCAGGTAGCTGTTAACGAACTGCGTCTTGATTCCCGGGTTGGTCAGAAAATCTTCTTCTGTCAGGCGCAGAGCTGCCTCCAGGTCCTGATTGATGCCTACCAGCTGACCCCAGGAAGTATAGGCCAGGGCCAGCCCCGCTCTGTGTCCGGGGAGCACTTTGCCTTCGGGTGTGTAAAGGGCAAAGATATATCCCCGGCCCTGGTTATTGTCTTCGTTGTCCCTGTCGAGTTTGACTTTGGCTACCAGACCGTAGGCTTCTTTATCTATGGAATAGGTGCCCGTCCATTTTTTCCCGCTTTTCTTCAGTTCAAGCGCCTGAACCCGGGGAAGCTCCTTGGAATAGGAATAAATGTAAAGACTGAAGGTTTCCCGGGAGGCGAGGTTTTTGTCAGCCGGAATATAGGAGAAAGTGACAGAATCACCCGGTTTGGACTTTTCTGGAGACATGGTCAGCTGAGAGGATGAACTCTTGCCTGAGCAGACCACCAGCGAAAAAGCGACCAGGAGGATGGTTGCGACCAGAGAAATTGATTTTTTCATCTGAAATCCTTTCAATGGGTTTCCTTCATTATCCCAGAAATTGTCCGTTTTTACAAATAAGGCAGGGTGGCCATTTCGAGCGGCTGGTGGCAACCTGCAAAAATACTGGATTTTTTGATTTATAAAGGAAGGTGAAAACAATCCGGCCTTCAGGATGACCTAACTTTAAATCATTAAATCATTTTTAGGCTGTCTTAAAAAGACCGCTGCCGGCAGCCTTTTTTGAGGCAAACCTGGAGCTGTTTTCCCGGTGCCGGCTCCCTGGCGGGAATCAATCAGGAAGCAATCTTGACGCTGGCCTTGAACGGGACTGTTTGCGGGCGTAGACAGGCTTCCTGGTCGCAGGCCTGATAGCGTATTTTCCCTTCAAGTTCCAGGCTGCTTCCGCAGACCCCTTCGGCCGGTTCAATTCTCAGTATGATTTTGACCTGGCCCTCATAAACAGACAGGGGTTTATCCGAGAAATTGAATTTTTTCTTTTTAGCTTCCGGGAAAATAATTTCTTTAACTTCGTAAGCTGTGTCCTTTTTGAGCTCCACCGAGGTCGGAACCAGCAGCTCGTCCTCGGGTTTTTGAGAATTGATGTGAAAACCTGAAGCGACGGTCAATTCCAGGCTCAGTTCGAAAGTCTCTCCGGGGGTAACTTTTTCCGGGGAAAAAGCCGTCCTGACGGTCAGGATAGGACGCTCGGCCCGGTTTGGTTGCTCCCGGGCTTTCAGAGTAAATGCCAGGAGAAGGGTCAGACAGACCGAAATACCCAGAATTGCTCCAAGGTTCCCTTTTTTCATTGACTCTCCATCCATAAATATCATAGTCGAAAAAGGCTGAATTTTCTATTCGTCTTCAGCCTGATTCTTGTTTTATAATCTTAACACCAATGTTTACGACCCTCATGAATTCCCGAAATTTATCGGGAAGATATCTTCAGGAGGAGCTTATCCATGCTTAAAAGAAGCCGTTTTTTTCTGGTGCTGCTGATTTGGGTATTAACATCGGGATATTCGTTGTTGGCGACCGACTGGAAATGGGTAGGAACCTTAACTCTATCCTCAGACGTGGAGAGGAAAGATTACCTCGACCTGGAGACGATCGTCTATGACCGGACTAATAAGACTGTAACCTACCGCATTTTGAGTATTGTGAGCGACTCTGATTTGACGACCAGAACATATACCAGATACCTGACCAGACTGGATACAGGATACAAGACCAGGACTCTTGACTTTCAGGTTCATGATGCTGATGACCGTCAGTTGATGTTCACCAAAGAAGGCTGGGAAGACCGGACCTGGGAGGAACCCGGGGAACTGTCTTTGCTGCAAAGGGCGATTGATATGGTGCTGGAGAAACTGGAGGACAGAAAATGATTATCGGGCCACATCGCCCCGGTTTTAGAAAAATCATCATCGGGAGGGGAGAGGCATGAAAATGAATAAAAGTTCGGTCAAGCAAATCCTGGTTGTTTGTCTGGTCATGGTTTTGCTGAACTTTGCCTGTTCCAGGCATGATGTGCCGGAAAAGGGGAGGGAAACGGAGCGGCCAGTCGCTACGGAGATTCAGGGCGAGTCAGGTTCTGAGACCAGAACAACGCATTCCGGAACGGCGGAAAATATTCCGGCTGAACCCGGACCGGCCGACCGGCTTGTCCGGGCAATTAATCAATTTGCCTTTGACCTTTATTCCCATATTAAAACAGAAGAATCAGGCAATGTATTCTATTCTCCCTTCAGCCTGTCGGTGGCCATGGCCATGACCTATGAGGGGGCCAGAGGGCAGACGGCGGACGAGATCAGACAGGTTTTTCACTATCCGGCTGATATCGAGCTTCTGCGCCTGGGATTTTCAGAGATCCTGTCCCGGGTGAACCAGAAGGACAGGAAGTACGAGCTGCGCACGGCTAACGCCCTCTGGGCTCAGCAGGGCTATCCCTTTCTGCCTGAATATTTCCAGACGCTGGAAAAATACTACTCTGGCCGGTTGACCGCTGTCGATTTTGTGAAGGAGACTGAAAAATCAAGGCAAACCATAAATCGCTGGGTGGAGGAACAGACCAACAACCGGATAAGAGATTTGATTCCGATGAATGTCATCACCACCCTGACCCGCCTGGTCCTGACCAACGCCATCTATTTCAAGGGTCTCTGGGAAATACAGTTCCCGAAAAAAGATACCCGGGAAGCCGATTTCAGAGTCAGCGCCGATAAGATGGTCAGGGTGCCGATGATGTTTCTCCAGGATGCCGAGGTCAATTATTTCGAGACTGAAGACCTGCAGCTCATAGAGCTACCATATGCCGGCGGGGAAATTTCCATGCTGGTCCTGCTGCCCGGAGATGACCTGTCAAGGATTGAACCCTATCTATCGCCGGAAAAACTGGCAGAGCTCAGAGCGAGGTTGACCGGAAAGGAAAAGGTGGATATCTACCTGCCGCGATTCAGGTTAGAAACCAAGTATTTGATGGGGGGAGAGGATGGCCTGCTGGGCAGAATGGGCATGCCCACCGCCTTCACTCTGGGGGCCGACCTGTCTGGTCTGACTGGCCGGAAGGAGCTCCGCATTACCGAAGTGGTGCACCAGGCTTTTGTGGAGGTGAATGAAGAAGGCACAGAAGCAGCGGCGGCCACGGCGGTCGTTATCGGCATCAAAATGGTCCTGAAAAAACCGGTCTTTCGGGCCGACCATCCTTTTATCTTTATAATTCAGGAGCGGCAGAGCGGAACCATATTGTTCATGGGCCGGGTGATAAACCCGGGTAGATAATTAATCTTCGGGAATTATTAACAGCCGTTAACCGCGCTTCCCGACAGAGTCCGGTAATTATCCCTCCGGGTGAATAAATTTTAATTTTTCGCTTGACATGGCCTTCCCGGGGGATTATTTTATAATAGGTGAACAAAATGGTAAACAGAATTAAAAGGGCTTTGACCGGAAGACAGGCGGAAATTCTCGATACAATTCAGGAATTTATCCTGGAGAACGGTTATGCACCCACGGTACGGGAGCTGGGACAGATGGTCGGACTGACCAACCCTTCGGCGGTCTTCAAACATCTGCTGAGCCTGGAAAGAAAGGGCTATATCAGGCGGGAAAGCGGGGAAATACGCCTGGCCCAGGTGCCGGAAGCGGTGACCGTCGCCCGCCTGCCCCTGGTCGGCCTGGTTCCGGCTGGCGCTCCCCGGGAGATGTTTGACACCCTGGGCGAGACGGTGGAAGTTCCGTCCTGGTTTTCAGGCCGCAGACGGGGCAACCTTTTCTGCCTCAGGGTTACCGGAAAGAGCATGATCGACGCTTACATAGACGACGGCGACCTGGTGGTCATAGAAAGGACCGATACAGCCAGTTCCGGCGAAATGGTGGTGGCTCTGCTGGAAGATGGTTCGGTGACTCTGAAGCGTCTGCGCCGGGAGCGGGACCGGGTTCTTCTGGTTCCGGAAAACCCGGCCTTCAAGCCCATCGAAGTCAGGGGAGCCAGGATAGTCGGCCGGGTGGTGGGCGTCATCCGCAAATACTGAATACGGCTGTCGGGGAATCACTCATGTGGCAGAAAGAAGAGATCGTGTCCACTTTTCGGAAAAGACGTTATGTGGTCCACATCGACCTGGATGCCTTTTTTGCTTCAGTCGAGGTGCTGCTCAATCCGGAACTCAAGGGAAAACCGCTGGTGGTCGGCGGTCTGCCGCACGAGCGCGGGGTGGCTTCCACCTGCTCCTATGAGGCGCGCCGGTACGGTGTTCATTCCGGGATGCCGCTCCGCCAGTGTTATAAACTCTGTCCCCAGGCTGTATTCGTCCGCGGCAATTACCACCTCTACCAGGCTTTTTCCGAAAAGTTTTTCCGCATCCTGCATGAATACACGCCCGACGTGGAAGAGGCCTCGCTCGATGAGGCCTACCTGGAATTCACCCGCTGCGGGCACCTGTATTCTTCCTTCAGTGAGACGGCTAAGGAAATAAAGCGCCGGGTGGAGAGGGAGCTGGGCCTGGGTGTTTCGGTGGGTGCGGCTTCCAACAAAATTCTGGCCAAGTTGGCCACGAAAAAAGCCAAGCCCGGCGGTTTTTTTGAACTTCGGCCGGGGGAGGAGGAAGAATTTTTGCGGGAACTCGATATCTCGGAAATCCCGGGCATCGGACCGAAAGCCCAGGTGATGCTGCGGCTGCTCAACATCCATAAAATAGCTGACCTCTGGCAGGTGCCGCTGGGGACGCTGCGCTCGCTCTTTGGAATCATGGGCGACGAACTGTATCTCCTCTCGCGGGGTCTGGATTGCCGGTCGCTGGCGGTTGAAGGAAAGCCGAAGTCCTTCTCCCGGGAAACCACCTTTCTGCAGGATATCTGGGACCGGGACCTGCTGCTGGCGCACCTGGCCTATCTCTGCGACCGGTTAGCGCTGACCCTGCGGCGGGAAAAATACTATGCCCGGGTGATTGAGGTTAAAGCCCGCTATTCGGATTTTAAGACCGTAAGCAAACGCCGGCGGCTTTCTCTTCCGGTTCAGGAAACCAACCGCATCTATCGGGTAGCCGGGGAGCTTTTCCTGGAACTGTGGGAAGGCTCGCGTCTGTCTCTGCGGCTGGTGGGAGTTAAGGGCAACGAGCTGGTGGAAGCCCGGCATCTTTCGCTCTTTGAGCTTTATTCGGAGCGGGAAGAGCGACTGTCTCAGGCCCTTGACCGGGTGCGGGAAAAATATGGTTTTAATGCTCTGCTGACAGTGCGGGAGAAGATGCTGAGCGGGGTCTATGACGAAGACCGCGGCCGTGGCTTTATCCTCAAAACTGCTTCATTAACAAGGTGAGCGAGCGGTGGGGAAAAAGAACCGGCGGGGAAACCTGGAGCGGGCAATTAAGGGGGGGAAGAAAGGAATGACGGAGATATAAAAGAAAATACCGGAAAACATCAACCCCTGAGTTGCAATGGAG
>CAZDZU010000085.1:0-7185 GCA_964509995.1 uncultured Eubacteriales bacterium
TGACGCGAACTATATTAACAGCTCAACTGCCGGCAAATCAATCTGTCGTTCTCTCTGGTAGAGAAATTGACCAATTTTCCCGAGAGAAGATCAAAGATTGGCAAGATTTAGTTTCCGATTACTTCAGGAAAGCGGACTTGATCCCAAGATAATAAAAAGATGACCACATAAGCAAAATGGATAATCGGCTGGAAAACATGTCCGGGAAAAAATAAGCAGCCTCAGGAAAAATAGGTAGCAAATAAGGCGAGTAAAAACAAAATAATCAATCCATTTTTACCCGGACCGGTTTAAGGATTTGACCAGATTATTCTTTTATTGGATACTGCTATTCGATAAGGTAGAAAAGGAGAAAAGCCTTGAGAAAATTATTTTCCTTAACCGGCATTACTCTTTTGTTTGTTGTAATAAGCTGCTCATTTCTTTTCAGCCGATCATGGTCTGCAGATGAAACACCGCGAAAAAAGGTCCTTATTGTCTGGGGCGGCTGGGAAGGACATGAGCCAAAAAAATGCGTTGATATCTTTGCTCCCTGGCTCAAAGAGCAGGGTTTCGAGGTGGAAATCACCGACACCCTCGACGCCTATCTGGACCTGGAAAAACTCAAGAAACTCGACGTCATAATTCAGGTTTACACCCAGGGAACGATAAAACCAGAGCAGGAGCGGAATCTTCTGGAAGCAGTAAAAAGCGGCGTCGGACTGGCCGGCTGGCACGGAGGACTGGCTGATTCCTTCAGGATGAATACTGAGTACCAGTTCATGGTCGGCGGCCAGTGGGTGGCCCATCCCGGCGGAATCATCGATTACGAAGTAAACATCGTCCCGGAGAAGAAAAACGACCCGATAGTGCGGGGGCTTAAGGATTTTAAGATGCATTCAGAGCAGTATTACATGCATATTGACCCGATAATTGAAGTGCTGGCCACAACGACTTTCAGCGGAAAATATGCTCCCTGGATTGAGGGCGTGGTCATGCCGGTCGTCTGGAAGAAATATTATGGCCAGGGGCGGGTATTCTATTCCTCGCTCGGGCATGTGGCCGCGGACTTTGATGTGCCTGAAGCCCGGGAAATCGTCAAGCGCGGCATCCTCTGGGCCTCCCGGGTTATTGACTGAAACAAAGAGGATTCTGATATTACAGACATTACAGGTTGAGCTTTAGCTCTCCCGAAACCTCCACCCCCAGGGCGATGCGACGATTAAAACGGAAACTTTTCAATATCCCTTTTTTGTGCCCAATAAGTCAGAGCTATATTATTAGAATTCTCCTCTTGCTGGACTGGATTTAGATACGGGCCACGAGTTCAGTCGGCCAGGCCATCTACCGATTCCTTCTGGCCAGTCTTCACTTCGAGGGGGCCGGGATGGTGAATCTCCGGCGCCCGGACAAATTTTTCCACCAGAGCTCTGGTTCCCCTTATGTTGAGCTGCTCAAAAAGAAAAGCGAACTGCTTCTCCAGATCTTCCCCGATCGCCCGCAGGCTTTCTTCGGGCAGGTTCCAGAAATGCTTCTTGAACGGGCCAACCGCTTTCTTTCTGGTTTTGTATATAAACTGCGCTTCGGTATCGCTCGGCTTTCTTTCGGAAGCGGCGTTCACCTTAAGCCATTCGTACATTTCCTGACGCAGGCTTTCGGGCACCGCCGGGTGCTCCATGATCATATTCTGAAAGGCTGTCGCCAGATGAACTTCAAGAGTTTCCACCTCGACGAATTTATGGAAAGCTGAATCCGGCAGAGTGCTGGCGCCATGCTGGACCACCCCACCCATTCCGTATTTTTTACGCGCCATCTCCCCCAGCCGCTTGAGCACCTCAAAATCAATGGCCACCTGAGCCAGGGTGCCATCGGGCAGAACTACTCCGCCATGGCTGGTTCCGGTCTGGATGCTCAATTTGCTCAGGCCTTCTACCTCGCCCTTAAGACGGTTGAACCCCTGCATGAAGGCTTCCAGGTCTTCCATCGTACTGTTTCTCTGTCCGACCTCGCCAATCTCGCCGCCAACCGAAACGGTTACGCCGGCCGGCTGTTTTTCCCGGATAAAGCGGTTGAACTCGGCGCACAGCTCATAATTGAGCTTCTGCTGTTCATCTAAATCCGGCTTAGAAATATCCACCAGAGTGGAAGTATCTATGTCAATGTTAAAAAAGCCGGCGGCAATGGATTCTTCGATGAGGTCCCTGATGGCTTTTTTCTCCGACTCCGGGTCCTGCTGAAATTTTTTTGCCGATACCTGGAAGTGGTCCCCCTGAATGAAAACAGGTCCGCGATAACCTTCCTTGATGGCCGCGGCCAGCACCGCGCTCACGTATTCTGAAGGCCTCTGGTCGGTGTAGCTCATCTCGCTTCTGGCTATTTCAAAGATGAAGGCCCCGGCCTCAAGTTTCATCGCTGCCCGGAAAACTGCCCTGGCTGATTCATAGGCTAACATCCTGAGGTTCATCGCCGGAACGGTAAAATTAAGAGGCGTCTGGGCGCGCCCGCGAGCAACATAAAGCTCATGAATTGAAGCCGGCCTGATACCCAGCTCCTGAGCCGCCTCCCAGATGAGCCAGCGGGCAATTCCCCTGGTCACCTCATCGCCAAAAACCGCCTGATGAATAAGAGTCGAGATCTTCTCCCTTAATAATTTTTCGTCAGTTACCTTGATCTTTTCTTTCTCAATCTTTACCGCTCCTTTAAGTGATTCCAGAAAATCCTGCAGTTTTGCTTCGTTCATAGTCCTCTCCTCATCATTTGTTCTGGTTTTCCCATTAAGTATAGCACATTCCAGGAAGAGCTAAAGAGCGCTGCCCTGCCTTCTTTTCCAGCCTCTCAAAAAAGCTGACCGGTAAGGCCACCCGGCAATAAAAAAAACAGATGCCGGCTGTGTCCGGCCCGCAGGGGCAGGATCAAAGCCCAGTCAGATGAATATCGACAACCGCCGGAAAAGAAACCGCTCCTGCGGAAACCGAACCCGGGCCTCAATCAGGCGTTATTATTATCATTCTTGTCATATACCCCCAGAGTAATCACAGCTGGAGCCTGGCAGAAAATCAACAGCACCCCGGGCTTGTGAAAATCATTCTTTACTGAAATGAAGTTTGACCCGGTGTCTTCCTGCCCGGAACTTTCCGTAAAGCTCAAGGTTTGCCAGTGACGCTGATCGCTGGGGAAATTAATTTAACACAGCCTCTGGCAGGGTTTTTAACTATCTGACCGGTGGCGAGGCGGATTTGCGAAGGCGGTAATTTTCCCAGAGGTCCTCGCGGACACAGAGGGTCAGCAACACATCCGGTCTCAGGCTGAAATACTGAGTGTAGTAGGA
Organism: uncultured Eubacteriales bacterium; assembly: GCA_964509995.1. GTDB lineage: Bacteria > Acidobacteriota > Aminicenantia > Aminicenantales > Saccharicenantaceae > Saccharicenans. The sequence goes on from CAZDZU010000085.1 coordinate 3,308, forward strand.
ATCAAGCTCGGTCCCGGCTCTTTTTCCGGCTTCTCCGGCGCTCATTATGACAATTTCTGCCGGCTCCAGGGCTTCCACCTGCTCGCTTGCCGTCCAGTAGCCAACTTGTGTAAACCTTCTCAGATACCAGGGGAGCGGCCAGGTCTCCTCGGGAGGGGCAATGACCTTCATGAGCATCTCCCGACCATCTTTTGAAACCGAAGCCAGCTCTTCCACCCGGCTGACCAGCCTCATAAAATCCGGCGAGGTCTGGGCGTAAACATAGGGATTAGCGGGAAAGGAGTGGAAATAAATATTGACCAGATACGACTGCCAGCCCGTCCAGAGCAACAGAGCGCCCGCCAGGATGATCCGGGCCTGTCTGATTTTAATCAGAGCCAGCAGACGAGCAAAACCAACACCGGCCAGCACCAGAAAAATGGCATAAAAAATAAGAAGATTCCAGGGCGTCTTGTACGGTATTGCTGAGTAGACCAGGGCAGTTACCAGGGCAAATAAAGCAAGATAGGGCCTGAAATTTTCAGCTGCCTTCCGGCTGAACCCGGCCAGACTCAAGACCAGACCGTAAAGCGCCAGCGCCAGAAAAGGAATTTCGCTGAAAACCGGCGAATTCGGACCTTCTTTATGAAAAAACAGAAGACTGAAATAGTACCAGAAGCCATGCTGATGCCAGCCGGCTTCCAGAGCTTTATGGGTGTATCCGGCCAGCGACCTGTATGATTCCATCAGACCCTGCGGATACCTCAAAAATGAGGAATAAAAAATAAATGAGACGGCCAGAAAAACTAACACGGCTGTCAGCACGGGCCAGAAGGCTTTAATCATCGCTTTCAGGTCCGCCTGGCGCAGGGTCCGGGTTCTTTCTCCCCGGCGCTTTCTGTTCTTGAGTCGTGACCAGAACCAGATCAGGACGAGAGCCAGAGCCGCAGAGCCGAAGACAATCAGCGATGTTTCCTTGGTGGCGTACAGCAGACCGGCAGTCAGGCCCAGCCAGACGGCTTCCCGGAAATCCGGCTTCTGGATAAAGCGCCACAGGCAAAAAACAAAGGCCAGCCCGAAAGCCACAAACATGGTTTCCTGGATGTAAAAGCGGTTGAAATAAATAACCGGGGCCGCAATAGCCAGAAAAACAGCCGCCCAGGATTTCTCAGCCACCGTCAGGTACTTCCCGGTCGCCAGAAGAAGGAGGATGGTGAAGATCCCGAAGAAAGCAGCGACTCCGCGGAGAGTGTTTTCAGCAAGGTCGGCATAGGTTTTCTGCCCGCTCAGCCAGGCAAAGGGCAGGCTGAAATAATAGAGAGTCGGTCCGTGGTGGTCGGACGGGTCGTAGCGGTATTCGCCCTTTTCCAGCAACAGTCCGAACTTATAGGCCTGGTTGGCTTCATCATGGTGCATCGGCCTGAGGTCCAGGCGGAAAAGCCGGACAGCCAGACCGAGGAGCAGGATCAAAATAAAAAGATAGGAAAAAACCTTTTTCTTCATTTAACGGGCTGGCCGTAAACCTCCACCTCCACATAGTGGTTCATGTCATTGGCCGTGTTGCCGTTGCTCCAGAGCCGGATAAAGCGGGCCCGGGTGCCTCTGCCGTCTACAAGCCGCCCCTCGTTAGTTTCAATATATTCCTTGTCGCGACCGGCGCCAAGCCCGGAAGAGTTATCATGGTCGTTGTTGAACAGCGTTACCACTCCTTCAACAAAATCCCTGTCTTCGGCTACCTGGACTATGACATCGCGATAAACCCTGGCCTGGCTGTGATAATGCCAGACGACAATGGCCTGGATCAGGTAAGGCTGCTTGAGGTCAATCTGCACCCACTGCGGGCCGGGTCCCAGTTCCACAAAATAACCGTCCTCGCCGGATTTTTCTCCGTCGGTTAAGAAACTCAACTCGCCGATAACCGGCTGCATATCGCTCGAAGTAACCGGTTTTTTCAGGGACACCAGCTCGGTGCCTCTGGGTACAAAGAACGGTCCGCGGGGTTTGCCGGTGATGGCTTCCAGATTGGGGGTTTTGATGTTGCGCGGGGTGCCGATGAACATCGGCTTGGGAAGCTGAATTTTAAGCTCAACTTTTTCCTGGTCCTGAGCCGCCACCGAAAGGGCTGCCGCCAGGGTGAAAACCAGAAGGCCGCTAATTGACGCTGAGGCCAGGACCAGCTTAACTGACTTCTTCATCTTCTACTCCTGTTTTTTTGTATAATTATAGCGTTTTTTCTTCTATTTTTTTAGCCCGGTCTTATCCAAACCTTCGCCGGAATCTTTCGGTTGTTATTCGCCCCCTGCCAGCTCCGGCAAAAATTTCAGAAAAGTGCCGGTTCTTTATGGCCGCCCGTCTTTATCCAAGAACCGGCGCGAACATCGCCCGTTTCCTGATTCAGGGACAAAAAACTATTTCAGGCTATTGCCCGGTCATATCCGTTTTTTGGCAGCGGGGTCAGACGCCCGGTTCATAAATATCCATCTGGCTGAAAAAATGCGACTTTCTATCACGGCTCAGGACCAGTATCCAGGTCTCAGGGTGAGTGCGGGCATAGGCCTCTATCTCTTTCAGGTTCATCACCATAAAGGCCGTCGACAGTCCGTCGGCCACAGCCGGTGAAGGGTGTGATACCCAGACCGCCAGGTGTCTGGAGAGTGCTCTTCGCCGGCGGGGGTCAAAGATGTGTTCTCCCTTAACTTCGTGTCCCGAACCGCTCAGCGACCTGCCTTGAAGATAAATTTTACCCGGCCTGAAAAAATCAAATCCTCCGCCAACCGCCACCGGCCAGGGCTTCTGCCCGCAGCCATAGACGGTGCTGCCTCCGGCGTTGATGAGGAAATCTTGAATCCCCCAGTCGGGAAAAAACCCGGCCGCTTTCTCCAGAGCATAGCCCTTGCCTATGGCACCAGGGTCAAGGTCCAGCTCCGCCCCCGTAACATCCAGCCTGACCGCAGCATAGGACCCTTTCTGTTCAATAAGTTCGAGCGGAAATAGGGAAACGAAAAAGTCAGCCTTGAGCTCGCCCGAAAGGGAAGACTCATCTGCCGGCTCAGGCCGGGGGCCGGATATTTCCTGGCCCTGAAGTCGCTCCGTTTCTTCGGCCATGGTTCTTTTCAGACGCTTCTTCTCAGATTTTTTTTCTTTAAGCGGGTGTCCCCTTCTCACCACCTCCACCCTGCCCTTATTAAATAACTCCATCTCTCTTTTTCCCGCTTTCCCGGGCTTTTGGTATCCTCTGTTCAGATTTTTTATTGCCCGGAAATTGACATTAAAAGCTCCCCCCGTTTCAACCATTAACTTAAAACTCAGTTTCAGACACTCACAGGTCTCAATCCCCACCGGAAGAATTTCCCCGGGTTCCAACCTGTTGATCCGCGAAATTTCGCTCCGTTCATCAAACCGGCTTAAAAAGCCTTCGAGCCGGTCAATCTCCCGGAAAAAAGCTCCGGCTGCGCTGCGGCTGTAGTCTTCCTCCTGGCCAGCCACGAACACTTCAAAAAAGGTGCCCATGGCCTGATGGGAAAAGCTATGGACCTTCTGCCGTCTCATCTTGTTGAACTCTGGTCGGTTATTTTCGGAGAGTTACTCAATTATGGCATCTAAACCCAGAATGGCCGACAGCACCGAAGCCAGGGCGCTCCAGCGGTGAACATGGAAGAAAAAAATCTGGGCCGGAAAGTTGAAATAGGGCAGCATCGAACCCAGGGTGGAAGCCGCCAGCAAAAATCCCGCCAGCACGAATACCCAGAAAGCCAGAGCTTCCAGGTAGACCCGGGGAAAGCTTTTTTTGAGCAGCGGACACCAGAACCCGCCTTTATCCTGACCGGCAGTCCTGCGGGCCAGCGCTTCTGGAAGATAAATCCGGGCTTTGAGAAAAAGCACCACGGTCAGGCAGATAG
>CAZDZU010000086.1:0-7178 GCA_964509995.1 uncultured Eubacteriales bacterium
CCATATAAATATAAAGGAGGACGCTATGGGAAGACCGGTGACCATATTTACCGGACAGTGGGCTGACCTGCCCTTTGAAGTTGTCTGCCAGAAAGCCAGTGCCTGGGGCTACGACGGTCTGGAAATAGCCTGCTGGGGTGACCACATGGAGGTCAGGAAAGCTGCCGCTGATCCCGCCTACGTCCAGAAAAAACTGGAAACCCTGGCCGGCCACAACCTGAAATGCTGGGCTCTGGGGGCTCATTTAGCGGGGCAGTGCGTCGGCGACCTTTACGACTCGCGGCTTGATACCTTCGCCCCCGACCCGGTCAAGGGTAAACCGGAAGAACTCCGGGCCTGGGCCATTGAAGAAATGAAACTCACTGCCCGGGCAGCAAAAAACCTGGGTTGCTATGTGGTTAACGGTTTTATGGGCTCGCCCATCTGGAAATTCTGGTATTCCTTTCCGCCGACCAGTGAAGAGATGGTTGAGAAAGGTTTTCAGGACATAAAAAAACTCTGGACACCGATTCTGGATGAATTCGACCGCTGCGGGGTAAAATTTGCCCTCGAAGTTCATCCGACCGAGATTGCCTTTGATTTTTACACGGCGAAGCGTCTGCTGGAGGTCTTTGATTACCGGCCGACTCTGGGCTTCAACTTTGACCCCAGCCATCTCCTGTGGCAGGGCATGGCGCCCCATCTTTTTATCCGTGAATTTCCGGACCGGATATTTCATGTCCATATGAAGGACGTGGCGGTTACTCTGGATGGAAAGGCTTCGCTCTTCGGCTCCCACCTGCCGTTCGGGGACCTCAGGCGGGGCTGGAATTTCCGCTCACTCGGCCATGGCGATGTGGACTTTGAAGCCATCATCCGCGAGCTGAATGCCATAGGCTACAACGGTCCGCTCTCTGTCGAGTGGGAAGATAACGGAATGGACCGGGAATTCGGCGCCCGGGAAGCCCTGGAATTTGTCCGCAATCATGACTTCAAACCTTCGGCTCAAGCTTTTGACCGCCACATGAAGAAGTGAAGCGGACGTTTCCCGTCTTGCCGAAAAAACCTTATCTTTGTCGCGAAGAAGACTTCTGGCTATTTTATGTCTTACGCTCAAGGTTGTTTTAATTTTGAATTTCTGGATAGTAATCGTTGCGGTTAGAGCCTCCAGCAGGCAGTATAATGCAAATTATCATTCCTGGCCTGGCCATTGCCAAAATAGGTTTCTGTGGCTATATTTTCTGGCTTATTTGAATTAAAATTAAGGAGAACCTGTTCAGGCTTTAGAAATAAGTGTGAAGTGTAAGCCATGGTTGAAAAAAAATTCGCTCCCGACTCCACTCTCAATCTGAACCAGCAGGAGCTCCGCGAACTTATCCGCTCACTGAAAGGGGAAATTGGAGCCTTAACAGGGTCAGCTGATGAAACCGAAAGTGAAGTCATCAGGCTGGTTGAAGCCTCGCTCAACCTTCTTGGTCGGATAAAAGAACTGCAGAAAATTGTTGATAATCTTGAGGGGAGAATCTCCGGATCGGAGACTGTAAATACTGCCCCTTCTTCCGCGGCTGGCTGTTCTCCAGAAAGCTCAGCCGTTCGGGAACGGATAGACCGACTGGTTACTCTGAAAGGATTTCTGGAAAAGGTGTTGAAAGCCGGAGAACCAATCTCGTCCGAGCTGGCCGTTCCAGCTTCCGCCGAGGCTCCGCCTGGCAAAAAAATTTTAGTGGTGGACGATGATGCCACCACGGTCAAAATTATTTCTTATCTTCTGGAAAAAGAAGGTTACCAGGTAGTAGCGGCCAGCAGCGGCGCCGAGGGTCTTAAAAAAGCTTTTCAGGAAAATCCCGACCTTATAATTTTAGATGTGATGATGCCGGAACTTAACGGCTTTCAATTCTTAAACATCTTTCGCCGGGCTGAAGGACCTGTGTACACGCCGGTAATCTTCCTGAGCTCTCTTGGCGAAGAAGCCGATGTCATCACAGGTCTTGAGAGTGGGGCAGTCGATTACTTGATCAAACCGTTTTCTCCGCAGGTTCTGCTGGCAAAAATAAAAAAGAACATAGAATCCGGCAGATGAAAATAGTCCTTTTCAGCCTGAGCTATCTGGTTGTTTTTTCACTGGCGCTTCTGATTTTCATTTCCCTGAGGCGGCTTCTTTTCGAACACCAGCAGCGGCGTTTCAGGAAGAAGTATCTCGAAATCGAGCCTGAGTTTATGGAGGCATTATTTTCATCCGACCCGGAAGCACCGCTTGAATTCGCCCGCCGGCATCGAAGGGCGTGGAGAGTGATTGCTCGCTTGTTGCTGGATTACAAACAGGTGATCAGCGGAGAAGCGGGAGAACGTCTGAGAAAAATATTTATGACCGTCTTGAAGCCCCGATGTTATAGACTGCTTTCTTCCAGACTGGTCTCCCGGAGACTTCAGGGGGTTAGCCTTTTTTTCGCTTTTTTTGAGCCAGAAGAAATTCAGACCTTTCAGAAAATAGTAAACGACCGTCCGGTAATCAAGCTGGCCGCCCTGACCGCTATGGCCCGGACTTCAGATGAAGAGGCTTTCAGGATTATTTTTCAGGCTTTTGAGAAGGATGAAATCAGCCGGGCCCCATCTTATTTTTATATAATGAGTGCCCTTGGGGAGAAGGCAGAGCCTTATGTGAAAGAAGCCCTGTCAAAACCTCTACCTTCTGAAAAGATTGCTATTCTGGTTGAATTAGCCGGCAAGATTCCATGTAGAAATCTTGCCCGGGAAATAGAAGCCTTGGCCAACCATACGGAAAAGGAGGTCAGGATCAGAGTGGCCCGGACGCTGGGGAGAATTGTCGACCCGGACAACCTCAGAACTCTTCTCCGTCTGGCAGCTGATGAAGCCTGGGAGGTTCAAGCTCAGGCAGTAAGAAGTCTTGCCAGCTTTAAGACTCCCGAATCCCTGCAGGTCTGTTATCGCGGACTTTTTTCACCCAGCTGGCATGTAAGACACAATTCCGCTCGAGCTCTGGCCGCTCTTGGAGAGCAGGGGCTGGAGAAGCTCAGGGAAGCCACCGCTCAGGAAAAAGACAATTATGCCCGCGACATGGCAGTCATGATTCTGGAGGAAATGGCCATTTTCAGCCAGAAGGACCAGGGAATTCAGAAATGATTAAAGTGTTTGTCGCTCTGCTAACACTTTTTTCGGCAGTTGTCCTGATTTATTTTTTCACCCTGAATCTATTCTACATTCTATTCACCGTTCTTTCTCTCTCGGGACTCATCAATCATCAGCGCAATATAACTTACGTTACCCTTCGCGATATTTTCCGTCTGCCACTGGTGAAGCCGTTTTCAGTTATCGTCCCGGCGTATAATGAGGAAAAGACGATCATAGAAAGCGTTCGTTCGTTTCTTTCGCTCGAATATCCGGTTTATGAAATAATCGTGGTGAATGACGGCTCAAGAGATGCCACCCTGGAGAAGCTCATCAGACACTTTCGCCTTGAAAAAAGCAAAAGAGTGTTCCGGCGGGTGCTTCAGACTGAAAAAATCCGCGGGATTTACCTATCGCCTTCCGAACCCCGCCTGTTGGTTGTGGACAAGGAAAACGGAGGTAAAGCAGATGCCCTCAATGCCGGGTTGAATATTTCGCGCTATCCACTTTTCTGTGCTGTTGACAGCGATTCTCTTCTGGAAAGGGACGCTCTGCTGAAAATGGTCCGCCCGTTTCTCGAAAACCCGGAGCAGGTGGTGGCAGCTGGCGGAGTAATTCGCCTGAGCAATGGCTGCCGTGTTGAAGGTGGTCAGGTCAAGGAAGTCCGACTTCCTCGTAACCTCCTGGCGCGATTTCAGATCGTAGAATATCTCCGCGCTTTCCTCGGAGGCCGGCTGGGATTAAGCATGTTGCGCAGCCTGCTGATAATATCTGGAGCTTTCGGAGCTTTCCGGAAAGATGTTGTGCTGGAATGTGGGGGCTACCGAAGCGGCACCGTCGGGGAAGACATCGACCTGGTGGTCAGGCTGGCCAGGCATCTCCATGATAAGAAAAGGCCGTTTATCGTTCGCTTCATTCCCGATCCGATCTGCTGGACCGAGGCTCCAGAAAATCTGAAACTGCTTTCAAGACAGAGGAATCGCTGGCATCGTGGTTTGATTGAAACCATGTCCTATAATAAAAAAATGCTCTTCAACCCGCGCTACGGGCTGACCGGCCTTTTTGCTTTGCCGTTTTATTTTATCTATGAAATGCTTGGCCCGTTAATTGAAGCTGCCGGCTATGTTTTTTTACTGATAAGTGGCCTCCTTGGCCTCCTTAATTATCCCTTTGCCCTGTTGTTTTTCTTGCTGGCAATTTTTATGGGAGTTATGGTGTCGATGATGTCGGTGTTGATTTCTGAGTATTCCTGGCATCGGTATCCGCGACTTCCGGATTTGTTGAATATTATATTGTTCAGTCTTCTCGAAAATCTTTTTTATCGTCAGTACCTGGCTCTGGTCAGAGCCCGAGCTTTCGGTGATTATTTCCGGGGAGTCAGGACATGGGGAGAGATGACCAGAAAAGGATTTTCCGGAGCAAAATAAAATGAGAAAGCAATTTTTTACCCGACTGTTGCCTGGTGTAATTTTGATATTTCTAGCGTTAACAATTCTGAATTCAACCCCCCGGGCAGAACTCTGGGAGGAAGAGGATCCGGTAAAGCAAGTACTTCAGGCGATCAGGGAGAAAAAATATGATCTGGCAATCGAATTCTGCCGGGAGCAACTTGCCCGCCAGCCTGAAAATTACGATTTTAATTTTCTGTTAGCTCAGGCGCTGGCTTTTTCTGGAAAGTGGGATGAAGCTAGTGGAGTCTTGAAGAAGCTCCGGGACCTTTATCCTGCGAACACTGACCTTCTTCTTTTTCTCGCCCGGATTGAAAGCTGGAAGCAGAGTTATCAATCAGCGAAAGATCTCTACCGTCAGGTACTGGACATCCAGCCGGAGAGCGTTGAAGCCAAGCTAGGGCTGGGAGATGTCGCTGCCTGGCAGGGCGATTATTCCAGGGCGATAGAGCTATATCAGGAAACGCTGAACGGGGATAGAGAATTGAGCCTGAACGACCGGGCGGAAATTTTGTACCGGATAGGTCGAACCTATCTCTGGAGTGGCAACTTCCGCAAAGCACGGGAGTACTTATCGCTGGCGGTAAAAGCCAGCCCTGAAAATGGCGAATATCGCCGGCTGCTGGATAAATCTGTACCCGGCCTGAGGGAAAATTTTGAAGTTCGTTTCGAACAGCAAGTTGAAAGCTTCAACGACGGACGCAGAGATTACCTTGACAGCCGACTCGGCTTCCAATTTCCGGTCTCCAGCTTTGGCCCGCTCACTGTCAAAGCTGCCAGAACCAGGAGATGGGGACAAAATGATTATCAAGTGGAAGTCGATTTTTACCCGCAACTCTGGCCTGGAGCCTACGCCTTTATTAATGGAAGCTATAGCATTGAAGCCTTGCATTTCCCTCGATATGGAGCGCAGGTTGAAATTTATCAAACATTGTTAAAAAGCTGGGAGATTTCAGCTGGTCTGCGCCGCCTGGGTTTTACTTCGACTCCGGTCTGGGTCTATCTTGGAAGCCTGGGCCATTATTTCGGCTCCTTTCTGGGTTATTTTCGCTGGTATTACACGCCTGGCGGCCAGGGAAGCGATTTTTCCTGGACGCTTAACCTGCGTCATTACTTCTCGCGTTATCGCTATTTTTATGCCGGCTACGGGCAGGGTTCCAGGCCCTTTGAGCTGGTAACGACTGAGGATTATTTAGTGAACTCAGCCAGGATTTATACCGCCGGCCTGGACTGGCTTTGTGGTCAACATTTCCGGCTACAGCTGAATTTTACCCACCGGAAGGAACCGGTTTTGAAGAGGAATCTGCTTTTTCTGAGCCTGGGATATGTTTGGTGATGGGAAGCTGTTTTTCTTTAGCCGCAGCGGGAAAACAGGCCTATTTGAAACCAGGAAATAGAAATTCAGAAAGGCTGAAGCCTGGGGCAAGGCACAACCACCTTTTTCCCTTATTTGATTCTGGTTAGAATTCATTACTCTGTCTGTATCGCGACACCGGGAGGCATTCTCCCGCTCTTGTCTGTGGTTAGGACAGCGGCAAGGGGGATTCTTTATTATAAAAGTCGGGATAATAAAACATGCGGACCGGAGGCGTTCTTCCTTTGAGGTTGCCGTTACCAGCAGGCTTCCGGTCAAAGGAAAGGATGGCTGTCAGCTCGGCCCTTGTTTTCGGGCCAGACGGAAAGAGGAATCTGATAAGAGTTTTATAGGATTTGTCCTCACGACAGATATTTCTGGATATTCCTGACGGCGGAAATATGTTGAACTTTGTCTACGGATGAGGTAAAAAAGTAGAGAAAAAGTTAGACTTTACAAACTGGGTTTATTGCCCGAAAAAAATTAAAGGTTTTTGCAAAGGTCTGGAAAATGAAAAAGAAAGCAGCAACCGAACTGGGAAAAGCCGCCCAGAAAGTCAAGGTGAAAGAACCCTTAACCCCTCAGAAAAATTCAGACCCCGCCTCTCGAGGATTATTGCGGCGCGATTTCTTGAAAGTTACGGCGGTTGCCGGACTGACGGTGGCCACCGGTAAGCTCTTCGGCCGGCCGCTCATCATAAGTGATGAAGGCAAGGGGAAAGCAGTTTTGCCTTCAGATGAACTCCGGATCGCCCTGATAGGCGCCGGAGAACAGGGCCGGATTCTTCTTGACTGCTGCCTCAGAATTACCGGCATCAGGATCGCCGCCATCTGTGATATCTGGGAATACAGCCGGACTTACGCCTCGGGTTACGTCCGCAAATACGGGCAGACTCCCAGCGTCTATGAGGATTACCGGCAAATGCTGAACAGCGAAAAGGACCTGGATGCGGTCATCGTGGCCACGCCGGACTGGGTCCATGCCGAGCACACCAACGCCTGCCTGAACCACGGGCTTCATGTCTACTGCGAAAAGGAAATGTCCAACAGCCTGGAGAAAGCCCGCTCGATGGTGGACACCGCCCGCCGGACAAAAAAGTTGTTGCAGATCGGCCACCAGCGTCGCTCCAACCCTCGCTACATTCATGCCATCGAAAAGCTCATCCATGACCGGCGTCTTCTCGGTCGGGTGATGATTGCCTACGCCCAGTGGAACCGGGCCAAAGCTGACATGCTCGGCTGGCCCAAAAAATTTACCATCGACCCCCAGAC
>CAZDZU010000087.1:0-7131 GCA_964509995.1 uncultured Eubacteriales bacterium
GGAATATAAACCTGATAATTCCCGGGAAAATTGAACCTGGCCTCCTCAGCCCGGACTTTGATAGGCACCCTGTAGCCGGTATAGAAACGATAGGCCAGACCGTCGTCATAGACCCTGAAAATCAAACCAAAATTTCCCCTGAACTTAAGGTTGATTTCATTATATCTGTCAATTATGGCCGCTCTTTTTTCCCTGATCGGAGGATTAATTACCCTTTCTCCCCTGGTTCTCGCAGCATTTTCCAGAACCGGCCTTTTTCCCAGCGTCACATTGTCGTTTATGGTCATGGAGACCGGAGAGGACGCCAGTATCTGTTTTCCTTCAAAATAGACGGAATAAGCAATCTGATTTCCCAGTTCAATCTTCACCTCAACCCGGTTATCCGGAGAGCTGAGCGAATACCCGGAGGCGACCCTTCCCTGTCCTGACAACCAGGTCGAAGAGGCAAGGCCGCCCAGCAATAAGCCAGCCATTACTAAGAATAAAATGAAGACATTCGCTTTCATAAAACCTCCTTGAAACAGGTCAGCAGGCCATGATTTCTGGACCGGTTGCTATGAGATAACGTTAGTCGGCCTGAAAACCCAAAAAAATACATCCTTCTTCCCTTTATTATCTTCAGCCAGGAGAATAAATACAAACAGAATTTTGAGTTATCAAACCTATCAGCTGGTTCTATTGGAAATGAATCCAGACGGCTGAAAGCTTAAAATTTCATTACCCCATCCGCCGGAGAAATGATAAAATTCAGCCCGGTGAGGGTCAAAATGTTCAGAAAACTATTATTATTCTTGCTGATTTCCATAATTTCAGGTTTGCTGGCCGGACTGAGCGCGGCAGATGACTTCAGCCTCTCTAACCTTTATCGTCAGGGCAAAACCCTTCTGGATGAAGACAACGACGGGCTGAGCGAAAAAATCGCTTTGGCCATAATCATACCCGATAGTCCTCTGGCTGAAGAAGCCGCCCTGGCCGCCGACCTGGCGGCCCGCATAAACCTGGAGAGTCTGGCCCTGGACTTTGGCCTCGTTTACCGGGAATCTGAAATCAGGGATTTTTCGCGGCATAAAAATCCGGTCCTGATCGGTTCCCGACTGAAGCTGGCCAGGAAGATCCTGGCGACGGAAAAAATAGATCCGGCCAGTCTCAAACCGGGACAGGGGCTGGTGACTGTCTTCAATTATCAGGGGCAGCAGGGACTGGTCTGTCTGGCCGGTTCGCCGGAAACTCTTCTGAAGACGGGTCGGGCTTTTTTTCTACGCTGGCCTTACTTCTGGGAAATCTGGGGCCGGGAATCCGGTTATACCTTCGAAAAACTGGAAAAAGATTTAAGCGAATTTTTTAAGGGTCTTGAGGTCAGTCCGAAAGAGATGGCCGTCACCAGAGTGATGTACTCCTTCCCCGCCTCCACCGGCCTTCCATCCGGACTGAATTCTCTGAACTTTGAAGCGGCGGGCGAGATTACGGCTCTGACTCTGAAGCTTGCTTTCTCCCGGGCTTCAGACCTGAAAAAGGTAGCTTCCTCTCTCCGTCAGCTTTCTCAGGAAAGAAACTTCGGAAGAAAGACCGAAACCCTGGCCTATCCAGCCTGCGCCCGACTGGAGTTCATACTGACTTCTCCCGGGGGTGAAGAAAAAATCAGTCTTCCCAGGGCTGGTTCTTCCAGGCGGCTTCTAACCCCTGCCTTCAAAGAAATTCCCCGGATTCCGGATAAACCCAGGCGGTTTGACCTGACTGAAGTTTTTTCAACCTCCGGATTCTATTCCGACCGCAACGGAGACGGCATCAGCGACGGACTAGAAACGGCGGTCATCATCCCGGCAGATTTTGCCGGAAAGAACCTCTCCCTGCTTTCCACCCGGCTGGTGCTGGACACCGCCGGCGGTTCCTTTCCGCTTATTTATCTCGACCGAGAAATTGAAAGCCCGAAAGCCCTGATTGCGCCAATTCTGATAGGGAATAATGCCCTGACCAGGGATCTCGTCCGGAAAGGGAAACTCAAAACCCCGGAGCCTGGACCCGGTCAGGGATTGATCAAGATACTGTCCTCGGCTCCTGGCTCTTCCGATTCACTGCTGATAACGGCCAGTTCTCCCGATGTCCTGGACAGGACTCTGGCTTACTTTGGTCAGACTTTTCCTTCCCTTACTGAGTTCAAAAAAGGAGAGCCGGAAATTTCCCTGCTGAAGGAAGAAATCGAAAAATTCCTGCAGGGGGAAAATGGCGCCGGCGAGGCTTATTTTCTGGACCGACTGGCCGACGAGGTGAAAAAACTCAGCCCGGAGCAACCGGAACTCCTGGAAGTCTCCATTTCTCTGCCCCGGGAAAATCCTCTCTTCGGAAAGACGGTGGAGGCATATCTGAGAGAAAAGCTACCCGGAACAGAGCTTAAAATCACCGTCAATTCAATGAATCAGCCGCTTGAGGTCCTGAGTGGTACCGGGCAATGGACCTGGGAAGCGGAAGTGGCCCTCGGTCTGTTGAGAGAAACGCTGAATAAGGTCACCCGGCCAGAAGGAATAAAGATCAGCCTCGGCCTCAGCGAATCACCGGCGGTCAGAGAGAAAATACGGGAACGGGTTGAAGACCTGGTGCGGTCCCGGAACCTTAAAGCCGAGGTCGAGGTTCTTTCGGCTTACAAGCCGGGCTTTTTCTGGCTGACTGAAAAAATCCTGCCCCGGCTCAAGAACCTTCCAGTAGAGAGGGTGCTCATCCGCTTTGCCGAGGTTCAGGATCAGCCCGGAGAAAAAATTAAGAGATTTTACAGCGACCCCAACCGCTGGCTCCAGGAACTTTATCCAGTAGACGAAATCCTGGCTGCAGAACTCAGACTTCCAGTTGAAAATATTCAGTTTGAAAAGATGCCTCCCGGAGGGTCCATATATCAGGTCCAGGTTTTCGGCGGCCAGGATAATCTTCTCTGGCAGAGCGATTTTTCTCCGCCGACCAGAGAAATCACTTTCCTGCGGGTAAAGCCTGACTGGGGAACGGTCACCGTTACTACCGGCTGGTGCCGGGTCAGCCAGAACGATCAGAGTCTGCTGGAGGCGACGGTCCAGACTGACCCGGAAAAATTCTGGGACTTCTACCAGGATGAAATCCTGAAACCTCTTTATGACTTCGTCCTGAAGAAAACCGGACAGGAACCGACCTTCGCCAGGCAACCCTATTTCAAGAAGCTGGTCGTTGAGCTCTGGTTGAGCGAACCGGATTACCGTCTTGGACTGGATGAAGAAATCATCAGTTCCCTGGAAGCCCTGCATGATGAAATCTATTTTGACACTCTGGACTTTCTGCGGGCCATAACCGGCTGGACAGAAGAAGACCTGAGCCTTCCAGCCGATGCCTCGCGCTCTTCCGCTCCGGGAAATGTCATGCCGGTCATTCATCCCTCGACCGAAGGCCAGGCTCCCCGGGCCAGTTTCAAACTGGAAGACTTCCGGTCGAAAAAACCGGCCATGATTCTTGCCTGGAGGGCTGGCGGTCGGGAGCCTGCCGGCAAGACTCTTGAGTTCAACCCGATAAAGCCCAGAAGTGTCCGTCTGGACGAGCTGGTCTACGATGCCGGTCGCAACTTGCTGGAATCAGCCGGCCTTTCCATCCAGGTGGAAAAGGAAACCGACTTCACTCTTCTGGCTTCGACGCTGGAGGTATTCTGCCAGAATCAAGAAAAGATATCAGAAGGCCTCTTCTTTTCTTTTCCCGGAGTGCAGAATCTTAAATTAATAGTCCAGCACCAGGAATCAAGTTTTGAAAGAACAATCCCGCTGGCCCAGCCAGGGACAGAATCAGCGGCTCTGAGGAACCCGACTCCTTCGCCAGACATTCCGACCGACCGGATAATAGGACCGGAAGAATGTCTGAGAATTGCGGCCGGACTGGCCGTCCACCCGACTGTCCGGAGTTATGTTGGCGGTTACTCCTATGAGGGCAGACCGGTTCCCGTTCTGGAAATCTACCTTCCGACCGGCCGCTACATTTCCCGGCCGAGGCTCATCACTTTCAAACCGGCTCTTCTCCTGACTGCCCGTCAGCATGCCAACGAAGTTTCTGCCACCAATTATTCACTCTTGTTCGCCAGGTTTCTGGCCTCAGACAAGAATTATCAGAATTTTCTGAAGAAATTCTCTGTAGTCATCGAACCTATGGAAAACCCCGACGGAGCCGCCCTGGCCCTGGACGTGTGGCAGAACGAGCCATTTCACAGTCTGCATGCCGGAAGATACAGCTCTCTGGGAGTGGATATCGGCTACCAGGTCGGGCTCGGACAACCGCTGCTCCCGGAAGCAAAAGTCCGGTCCCGGCTTAACCGCGACTGGGTGCCAGACGTTTACCTGAACCTTCACGGTTATCCATCACACGAATGGATACAGATGTTCTCCGGATATTCACCCTATCTCTTCCGGGATTACTGGATACCAAAAGGCTGGTTCACCTACTACCGGCAGCTGAGCCTCAGTATCTACAGGCCTTACCGCGAGGCAGCCGAGGAACTTAAAAAAATTCTGATTGAAGAGATGAATTCCAGTCCGGGAATAAAGGATTCAAACCAGAAGTTCTATTCCCGGTATGACCGCTGGGCCAGACGCTGGTCGCCCTTTGTCGCCCCACTAGAGATATATGACGGGCTGAATATTTTTGCCCGGAGGCAGTCTTCCACCGAGAACCGCCTGAGCCAGCGCAGCCAGATGACCATGGTGGAACAGACCCCCGAAGTGATGGATGAGACAGCCAGCGGATCCTGGCTTGACTTCCTCTGCCGACAGGGACTGGCCTACCTGCGAGCTCATGCCAGGTACCTGAGCGAGCTGGTTTTCGACTGCGATGTCCTGGAAGAGGAAGTCCAGAACAGGATCAGGATTGAGTTCCACAGGAGGCGACCCGGGGCAGTTAAAAAATGACCGG
The DNA here is from genome assembly GCA_964509995.1 of uncultured Eubacteriales bacterium. GTDB lineage: Bacteria > Acidobacteriota > Aminicenantia > Aminicenantales > Saccharicenantaceae > Saccharicenans. The sequence continues at coordinate 4,906 of CAZDZU010000087.1, forward strand.
GATGATCAGAATCTGAATCCCGCCAGAAAAACCAGGCCCTTATTCCTGAGGTCTGCTTCCGGCTCGGTGGCCACCGATTTCAATCCATGGCAGTAGCGAGCTTCCAGAATCAGAGAACCCGGCTTGAGACTTATGGTCGTTCCAGCACCGCCGGTCAAAAGAAGGTCTGTTCCCTGCAGGTTGTCAACTTCCACCGTTTCTTCCAGGTCGTCAAGAGTAACCCTGAGCCGGGCTTTAAGGTTCAGAGCAACTGACGGTCCGGCATAAACATAGAAGGTCATCTTTCTGGCGCTGGCGAAATAAAATTTGGCCAGAAAGGGAACTTCCAGGTAGTCAAACAGATATCTTTCCCTGTAATCCAGACCGTCCGCCTCCAGCCTGTAAACCGAGCCTCTCCGGACAAAGTTCAATTCGACCGCTGCAGCCAGAGGACCTTTTAAGGTTAGCTCGACCGAGAGCCCGACCTGAAGAGAAGGCTGCCATTCCTGCTGGTAGGTATCCTGTCCGAAAATGCTGGAAATACCCCCTCCCAGCTTGAAACCCGGACTGACTCTGATTCCGGCTTGAAGGCCAGCGCTCAAAAATAAGATTAAAATAGACGTAATTAAAAAGAGTTGTTTACATGCTCGAGAAATCATTTCGGGCACCTTCCTTCGCCCCCAATTTTAATACAGCCACCCGAGGAAAAAAAGATTGAACTCAAAAAGAGAAAGCCGGGTTCCATCCAGCCGTATTCCCGGCGCAGGAACTTCAGTCATAAATGACGTACTGATTGCCGCCACGTTCCTTGGCCTGGTACATGGCGGTATCAGCCCTGGACATGACGATTTCCTGATCAACCCGTCCGGTGATCATGGCCACGCCGATGCTGAGAAACAGGTTGAAAGATTTTTGTGGGGTTACAAACTGATAGTGACCCACGCTCTCCAGAAGCCTGGAAGCTATGGCTTCAGCCTCTTTTTTCTGAACGCCATCCAGCAGGATGGCAAATTCGTCTCCGCCGAGGCGGATCAACCTGTCGCCTGAACGCAACTGCTTCTGAATAAGGCGTCCCAGCTCTACCAGCAGGCTATCGCCCACGTGATGGCCGAAGTTATCGTTGACCAGCTTGAAATTATCGAGGTCGATAAAAAACAGGGCGCTGGATTTGCCCTGCTCGCTTTCCTCTATCAGCCTGGGCAAGACCACCTCCAGCATACGGCGGTTGGGCAGACCGGTCAGCGGGTCATGAAGGGCCTGGTAGGCCAGCTGCTCCTCCTGATTTTTTCTTTCGCTAATATCATAACAGGAGCCAATAAATCCGGCGAACTCCCCGTCCAGTCCGCTGAAAGGTCGCCCGGCGCATAGGACCCAGCGGATCTGGCCGTCAAACCGCCTCATCCGGAATTCAACCTCAAAGGGTTTCCTGAGCTCGAGAGCCTCTTCATAACTGACCAGAAATCTATTCCGGTCGGACTCAGGAAGGTTCTGGAGCCAGCCCAGACCGATTTCCTCCTCGGGTTTCCTCCCGGTAAAAGTCAGCCAGGCCAGGTTGAAATAGTCAAACCGGCCATCGGTTGTGGCCCTCCAGATCATGGACGGGAATTCTTCAAACAGAGTCAGGTAGAAATCTCTGGCTTTTTTGACCTTCTCTTCGGCTTCGAAGATGGTGGTAATGTCGTTCATAACCACCAGTGTCTGCTGGTGAATGTCAAAGACATCGAGTATTTTCTTGAGATTGACCTGAAAGACAAGCCTACCCTTAGGAGATTCAACCCGCTGCTCGAAGGACAGCTCCTTTGAGTTGCCTGAATTAAGGGACGAGAGCGGGTTAACCAGCCAGGGAAAGATCCGCTGGACAGGAATACTTGGTCCGTGGAAGGATACGTGCTTAAAATATTCAGGGCTGGGAAAATATTCCAGGCAACGGTCGTTGAAATCTATGATATTGTTATCAAGGTCCAGCAGCAGGGCGGGAGTGGGAACGGAATTAAAAATTTCTTTATATCTTCCTTCCTTATTCCCCAGGTTTTCAGTCTTGGGTTGGGGAGAATTATTCATGGAATCCAGCCTGGAATTATACTTGTCTTCCCCGTTATCCCAGATCATAATATTACGCCTTGTTTTGGTCATAAAATAGGCAAAATTTGAACCGCAGGCAATCCCCTTTCGGGGTGATTTTCAGGAAAATTTATCACCCCCCTGACCGGCTTCTCAACTTTTCTTTCAGGCACAGACATGGTATCC
>CAZDZU010000088.1:0-1276 GCA_964509995.1 uncultured Eubacteriales bacterium
TCATGGAATAACTCTTGGAAACGCCGTTAACAATTATGGTCTTCTTTTTCAGGTCGTCGCTTAGGGCGGCGAAGCTGACAAACTGAAAGCCGTCGTAAACCAGCCGGCTGTAAATCTCATCGGCGATGATGTAGATGTCTTCCTTGCGGAGGACCTCAGCCAGCGCCAGAAGCTGGTCCTTGGTATAGGCGGCACCGGTCGGGTTGCTCGGGTTGTTCAGCACCAGCGCCCGGGTGGAGGGAGAGATGGCTGCCCGGAGCTTCTCCGGGGTCAGCAGAAAACCGTCTTCTTCCCGGGTTTCGACGATCACCGGCTTGCCCTTGGCCAGATTCACGCACTCGGGATAGGTCACCCAGTAAGGAGCCGGAATGATAACCTCGTCTCCCTCGTTGACGATGGCCTGAACCAGATGATAAAGAGAGCTCTTGGCTCCTGCAGACACCAGAACTTCATTCGGCTTGTATTCCAGCCCGTAATCTTCTTTCAGCCTCTTGCAGACTGCTTTTCTCAGCTCGGGGATGCCGTCATTTTCAGTGTATTTAGTGAAGTTCTGCTCGATGGCCTTGATGGCCGCAGCCTTGACGTTTTCCGGCGTCGGAAAATCGGGCTCGCCCACGCTCAAATCAACGACATCGATACCCTCAGCCTTCATGGCTTTGGCCTTGGCCGATATCTTTAAGGTGGGGGAAGCTCCTATTTTGGTTACTCTTTCTGAAACCATGACTTGCCTGCTTTTTGGATGTTATTTCTTCTCAGATTTCTTTTCCTGAGGTTCAGCTTTGGCTTCAACGGTTGTCCCCAGCTTGTCTCTCAGGAATTTGGCCAGGTCAGCTCCGGTCAGAGCCTTGACCACTTCCGGCATCTGGGCCAGAATCTGGGTTACCTGACCGGTGATCTGATTTGTTCCCAGCCCCTTGTCGCCGCCGATGACCACGATTTTATCCACCTTGCTCAGAGGCTCGGACACGGCTCTGGCCAGCTCGGGCAGCACCTTGATGAAGTTTTCCAGCATTGCGGCCTCGTTGTATCTTTCCCAGGCCTGGGCTTTCTTCAGCATGGCGTCAGCTTCGGCCAGTCCGCGCAGCCTGATTTCATCGGCTTTAACCTGGGCTTCCAGCCGCAGGGCTTCTGCTTTGCCCTTGCCTTCAGCCATCAGACGGGTCTCCTCGGCTTCGGCTTCGGCCTGAATCTGATACTTGCGGGCGTCGGCCGGTTTCAGGACGTTGGCTTCGAGTTCCTTCTCCTTGCGCCTGATTTCCAGCTCTTCGATTTTTAT
>CAZDZU010000088.1:1286-7028 GCA_964509995.1 uncultured Eubacteriales bacterium
TTCTTCCTTTTCAATCTGCTTGACCTTGGCTTCTTCTTTCTTTATTTCCTGGCTGACCCGGGTGCGTTCCAGTTCATAGGAAAAATCAGCCTGAGCTTTTTTCTGATTGACGAAAGTCTGCGACTCAGCTTTCTTGGCTTCGTTTTCCCACTGAGCTTTGGCGATCAGGGCTTCGGCCTGCAGCCTGGCCACCTCGGCTTCTTTTCTGGCCTGAGATGACTTGATTATTGCCTCTTTCTCGGTTTCAGCCTGGGCGATGGCCGCATCTCTTTTGGCCGCGGCGATAACCGGCTTGCTCAGGGCGTCGATGTAACCCTGGGTGTCGCTGATGTCCTTGAGAGAGAAGCTCAGCAGCACCAGCCCCATGTTGGCGAAATCTTCCTTGGCCGCCTGAGCCACCCTTCTGGAAAACTCCTGACGGCCGCGATAGATTTCTTCAACGGTCATGGTGCCTATCACTTCCCGGACCTTGCCTTCCAGCACGGTCATGGCCACATCCCTGATGCCTTCTTTTCCGGTCCCCAGAAATTGTTCGGCGGCCAGCCTGATAGCCAGGTCTGTGGAATCCACCTTGACCTGGGCGGCCGCTTCCGCCAGGATGGGAATACCTCCATGGGTCAGAACTTCCGGTGTTTTGATGTATATTGTTATAACCTCAAGGGGCAGGGTGTAGACTTTTTCGATGAACGGCCAGACGAAAGTACCGCCGCCCAGTTTATATCTATAACCAACTTTCTTTTTCGTCCCGTCGGGCAGGGTGATGGTTCTCTTCCGTCCTCCGGCGATGATCAGGGCTTCGTTTGGTCCGACCTTCCAGTAATGAGTGGCCAGTATCACTCCAACTATGGCCAGGAAAACAATTATGGCGCCGATGATAATAAGCCACGTGGTCAAAGGCATGATAACCTCCCTTCGATCATTATGATGATTTTATGATTAATTTAGAGGCTGGTCTGAAGCTGGGCGCAGACTGAGCCGGGAAAAAAGAAACACCTTCACTGCCGGTCATGGTCTTCTGACTTACCCTTTTCAGGCTATCTTGAAAGGTCTTTTTTTTCAAGGAGAGATATTAATTCTTCCCATAAGTAATGTCAAGCCAAATTTATCGCCGCCGGCGGGCTGTCTTTCTGAAAATCGCCTGGTGCCCCCCGGAGGTCCCGGGTGCCGGAAACGGCAGAATCCAGATCCGGGGATCTATCTGGCTGGCCTTCTGAAAGAGGGTCGGTCCTGAGCAGCCAGCGGGAGTAAATAAAGGGACCTCCCCGCAGCCTGATATCCTTAAAATTGCTTGGGAGAAAAGAAAAATGACGGGAGGCCCGGTCCGGTAGTTGAAAAATTAGCATCTCCGGAGAAGTTAGCCTTTTAACAAAAAGTGCTTGATTTTGTCGTTATTTTGTTCTAATAAACGACAAAATGGCCTGAGCCGGGCCCTTTTGGCTCAGTGATGACCATAGGAAAGAGAAGCGAGGCGCCGGCAGGTTTTAACCAGGCCGATCTCGTTGAGTCATAGGAAAAGCTGAGGAGAAAATTGGAAAAAAGACCGGAGACAGGAAAATATTATTCAGCCTCAAGGAGGAGCTGTGCCGTCTTCTGGTGGAGGAGTCGGCCGACGGTGTTTGTGTGCTGAAAGGAGGAAATGTTGAGTATTGCAATCCGGCTTTCTTGAACCTGATGGGCCTGACGGCAGAAGAGGTCAGGGAAGGCGGCTGGGAAACTATCTGGCGCGACCTGCAGCCAGGAGAGAGGGAGAGGGTGGAGGAATGGAATAGAAGCAGAAAAAAATCACAGAATTCTTATTCAGGGTCAGTCAGACTCATTTCCAGAACCGGCCGCAGCCTGGCTCTGAAACTCAATACGGTCAGCAGCAATGTTGACCGGGCAATTATTCTGACCCGCGACATAACCGAGCTCTCCAATTGCCACCTGCGTCTTCAAGAGCAGGAGAAGATTCTGGCCGGAATGATCGACGAAGCCAGCACTCCGGTTTTTGTCGTCCAGGACGGCAGGATACGGTTTGCCAATAAAGTGGTGTCTGAAGTTTTTGGCTACAGTCCGGCAGAGTTGATCGGAACCGGTATAGACCAATACCTGATGGAAGATGAGAAAGATAGAATAATGGAACTTTACCGGGAAAGGCTCACCCGGAAGCCAATCAAGAAAAGATTTGAAATGGGCCTGAAGCATAAAAACGGCTGCCGGGTGGTGGTGGAGATTGAGGTCAACCTGGTGTCCTATGACGGCCTCCCGGCGGAAATAGTGGTTATGCATGATATTACCGACAGAAAGAAGATGGAAGATTTCCAGGTTAGATCTCTGGCGAAAATAAGAGCCGCTTTCGGGGCCACTATCAAAGTCCTGAACAACCTGGTCGAAGCCAAGGCCCCCTACACCGGGGGACATCAGAAAAGGGTGGCCGACCTGTCCAGAACCATAGCCACGGAAATGAAATTGTCGCCGGAGCAGGTTGATGGTTTAAGGCTGGCTGCTGAAATTCATGATATCGGAAAAATAATTGTGCCTTCAGAAATTTTGAGCAAGCCGGGGCAGATCAGCGAAAGCGAGTGGGGTCTGGTGAAGAACCACGTCAAGATTGGCTATGAATTGCTCGAGGATATAGAATTTCCCTGGCCGGTAGCGGAAATAATCTACCAGCACCATGAAAGATTGAACGGCTCGGGTTATCCCCGCGGACTGCAGGGCGAGCAGATAATGATCGAAGCCCGGATCCTGGCCGTGGCTGATGTGGTGGAGGCCATGTCTTCGCACCGTCCATACCGCGAAGCGCATTCCATCGAAGAGACAATGGCCGAAATTGAGAGAAACAGCGGGATTCTTTACGACGAAAGAGTCGCCCGGATCTGCCTGGAATTATTCAAAAAGAAGGGCTATAAATTTAATAGGCGATAAAAACGGGGTGAATTTTCTTAAGCACGGCCTTCTGGGCGGACAGAATTTCTTTCAATCCTTTATCTGCAAGTTTTAAAAGCTGGTTGAGTTCCTGTCTTGAAAAGGAAACCTTCTCGGCTGCGGCCTGGACTTCAACCAGCCGTCCGTCGTCGGTCTGGACGACATTCATATCGACTTCGGCCTGGGAGTCTTCAATATAATCCAGGTCTAAGAGCTGTTGCCCTTCAACCAGGCCAACGCTGACTGCCGCTACCAGATGGCGGAGGGGGAAAGTCTGGAGAAGTCCCTCGTCCAGCAATTTCTTGAAACATATGGCCAGGGCCAGGCAACCGGCATTGACTGAGGCCGTCCTGGTACCGCCGTCGGCCTGGATGATGTCGCAGTCTATGATAATGGTTCTTTCGCCAATGAGGTTCAGGTCAGTGGTCGTCCTCAGCGCCCGCCCTATCAGGCGCTGGATTTCCTGGGTGCGGCCTGAAATCCTTCCCTGGGTCCTCTCCCGGGGAGTTCTTTGCTCGGTGGACCTGGGCAGCATAGAGTATTCAGCCGTTATCCAGCCCGAGCCTGTTCCCTTCAAGAACTGAGGGACTTTTTCCTCTATGGTGGCTGTGGCTACCACTTTTGTCCTGCCCATTTCCAGGTAAGCTGAGCCTTCGGCAAAATCCATATAGTCAGGCTTGATGATAATCGGTCTCAGCTCATCGTAATTCCGGCCGGACGGCCTCTCGAAAAGCTGTTTTCTCCCCGGCTCTTTTCTGGTTTTCTTAGCGCTCACCCGTTTCTCCTTAAAGGCTTGAATCGCAAGAAATCTTGTTTTTTAATAATATGCCAGATACCCCGGTTTTTCAACCGGCGCCCGGGCTGCCGGGTAAGGATTCAGGCATGGGCCTGAAAGTCTTCGACCTGCTCGGTTCTGGCGAAGAAGCGAGCTCCATTCCCGGTGTATCCGGCCGTTTCTAAAAAAGACCCTGACGATGATACCGGCCCTTATCGGCTTTGTATTCAAGCTGGCCTCTTTAATTTTAATCCCGGCCCAGACGGAGAAGACCCGGGACGGACTGCCCGGTCGGCTCTGAATATTTTTTTTCGGGCCCCTTCTATGCTCCGGGAACAGAATGGGTTTTGCTAAAGAGCTTATCTTCAATTATAATTTAAAATTAAATCCCGGGCATTTAAGATGGAACGTACTCCTTTGAAGACCAGAGTTCGTTTTTTCCCCGCCGCTCTGGTGTCAGCGCTGCTGCTTCTCCAGATGATCGCCTGTATCGAACGACAGCCGGTCAGGGGGCTGGCGGTCAATGTCATTTTTTCAGACCGGGTGTTGACCGACGACCTGGTAACCAGATTAAAGGTCAAGTGCATCACCACTGCCGCTTTTCAGCCTTTTAGCAGGAATTACCGGATTCTGGCCGTCGCCTTGTGGAAGGATAAAATCCTGCTGAGGGAAACTCTTGACACGGAGACTCCTCCTGCGAACTGGCTGCCCGGCCGGGTTTATGAAGTTGAAAAATATCTTTATTTCCCGGCTGTTATCGACCCCTTTGACCGCAGAACTGCCTCCGGCATAAAGATAGAGTTCAGAATAATCCTGGAAAATGGCCCGGGAAACGAGCCGGTCACACTCTTTACCAGGAAGATCAAATTGCTGCCCCGTCCGGCCGAATCCCCGGACGTGGTTTTTATGGACGGCTGGGAAAAGCTAAACCGGCCGTCTCCGGTTCCGGGTTCCTGCCGGAGCGAATACTGGACTGGAGAGCGGGCCGTCTGCCTCCTCAAAAATACAGGCCGACCGGCCATATTGATGATAGAAGGCCGGAATCATTCGGACGGGGTGACCGTTTCCCTGTATCTGGATGAGGGCCTGCTTGATGAATTCCAGCCAGGACCTGGCGAATTCCGAAAAATCTATCCTGTCGGCCCCTTTCCGCTTACCACCGACCCGGAACTACATCTGACGATTGCGGTCGACAAGACCATTCCGCTTAACAGGATCTACCCGGAGCTCGGAGAAAACCGTCCGGTCGGGCTCAAGATTGAGAGGGTTTATTTTCGTTGAAATCTGATTTTATTTGATCCAGATGGGTGAAGCCGACTCGCTCTTCTTCCGGTTAATTTGATTTTCATACAGCTGCCGGAGGCGGGCTTCTTCTTCCTGGGCCCTGGTGAGCTTATCATAGGTTTCGCTGATCTGCATCTGAATGTAATCCTTGGATTTCATATCGCTCTGGCCATAAAACTCTGCCCAGAGCGAATTGAGTTTTAAGGTCAGCAAATCCACATACTCTCTGGCCTTTTTCCAGGCTTCTTCCAGCGAGACTATATCCTGATTTCCGGTTGCGCCCTGGACGGCGCCTCCCGAGCCTTGAGGCGGCTGTTCCACGTTGACCCGGTGAACGGTAGAGGGTGTTGAGGGCTGGGCTTCGGTAGCCTGAGCCTTAGCCGGGAGAGAAAGGTCTTCCTCTCCGGCGGCTTCCGAGGTTTTTGGTGGCAGGGTAAGGGCTTCGGTTTTGGTCAGCTTTTCCAGGTCTTTATTTGTTACCACCCGGACTTTCTTGCCCTTAAGACTTTCCCTTCTTTCCCGCTCTTTTCTGGCCAGTTCGGTCAGGTTTTCCTCCTGGGCCAGGACCAGGGTGAGACCGCAGAAGCTCAAAGACAGGGCAATAGAAATAAGCTTTTTTAGCACTCTCATCCCTCTAATTAATAATACAACCCAGCCTCTGACCTGTCAAACCGGCTCTTCTTTCAGGTTAGCACATGGTATCGGTTACCCGAAAAGCTACTGAGGCTGGAGACTGCAGGATGGTGCCATTGTTAAATCACTGCTTTCAGTCACGG
>CAZDZU010000089.1:0-7027 GCA_964509995.1 uncultured Eubacteriales bacterium
TCTTGAAACAGATGGAGGCTTCGCTGGAAGACAGCTTGAAAGCCCTGAAAACGGAATATATAGATATACTGCTCATCCACGGGGCTGAAGAAACGGCCATCATCCATCATCCAGAAATAATGAGGTTTTTTGAAAAAAAGAAGAGCCAGGGGGTCATTCGGGCGCATGGCTTTTCCACCCACCAAAATCAGGTCGAGTTGATCAGGGCGGAAAATTTTCTTGGTTTTTATGACGTAATCATGACAACTTACAATCATAAAGGGGCTTACGTGCACATGAATAGCGGACGGAAGAGCAGCTGGGACCAGGAGGCACTGGAAAGGGAATTGAGAGAAGCCAGAGAGAGAGGAGTCGGGTTGGTGGCTATGAAGACCTGCTCCGGCGGACCTTATTCACCTTCACCGGAGGTCAGCCCGAGTTATATGGAAGCCCTGCGCTGGATATTGAGAAGGAATGTGGTCCACACCATGGCCGTGGCCATGGCTAACCACCAGCAGATTAAAGAAAACCTGAGAGCCTGGGCCTGATAAAACGGGTGACACAATACATATTAACCTAATTTTCTGCTGAACCGCTGACCTTCTTATCCATTAACCCCAGCTCATTCTGTTAACAAAAGAAGCCCGCAGCTAAAGGGGACACCTTAGGGTGTCCCTTTTTCAGCCAGGATTTTGCTCCATTTAACCAGCAGAAAATAAATAAATTACGAGCTTTACCACAAATGACAGCCGCAAATACATCAGCCGCCCAAATTTTATTTCATTTATTTTCAGGCGGTTACGAACCGCGACGTCGGGGACACTGTACGGTGTCCCCTGTTCAGCTCAGAGGCCGCGGCGCCTGAGCATCGGCTCGACTTTAGGTTCACGCCCGCGGAACTTTACGTACAGGGCCATCGGGTCTTCGCTGCCGCCCCGGGCCAGGATGTTTTCCCGGAAAGCCCGCGCTGTTTCCGCATCGAACAGCCCCTTTTCCTTGAAGGCTTCAAAGGCGTCGGCATCAAGAACCTCGGCCCAGATATAACTGTAATATCCGGCCGCATAACCTCCCGCAAAAATATGGCTGAAATAAGGACTGCGGTAACGCACCACAATCTCCGGAATCAGCCCAATCCTGGCCAGCGCCTTATTTTCAAATTCCATCACCTCTTCGGCTTTCACCGGCTCGGTCCGCACATGCCAGTCCATGTCCAGGTAGCAGGCCGACATGTACTCGACGGTGGCAAATCCCTGGTTAAAATGCTGAGCCTGTTTGATTCTGGCAATCAACTCATCCGGGATCGGTTCTCCGGTCTGATAATGCTTCGCAAATAGCTTGATGAACTCAGGCTCGGCAACCCAGTTCTCCATGATCTGAGACGGCAACTCCACGAAATCGCGAGCCACATTGGTCCCGGTCAGCCTCAAATAGGTACAGTCTGAAAGCAGGCCATGCAGGTCGTGCCCGAACTCATGGAACAGGGTCGTTACCTCTTCCCAGCTGAGAAGCGACGGCTGTTCCGGCGTGGATTTGGTAAAATTGCCGCAGTTTAGAATCAGCGGAGCGACACGCTGCCCGTTTAGCTTATGGGCATCGCGCAGGGCATTCATCCAGGCTCCTGCCCCCTTGGAAGCACGCGGGAAATAATCGGTGTAGAGAATACCGACCTGCCGGCCGTCAGCTTCCTTGACCTCAAACACCCGGACTTCGGGGTGATAAACAGATATGTCCTTTCTCTCCTCGAACTTCAATCCATAGAGCTTGTTGGCCAGCAGGAAAACTCCCTCGATGACGTTTTCCAGCTTCAGGTACGGGCGCAGCATCTCTTCATCCAGGGCATATTTCTGCTTGCGCAGCTTCTCAGCGTAATACCACCAGTCCCAGGGCTCAAGCCTGAAATTGCCGCCCTCAGCCACGATGAGCTTCTGCAGCTCGGTCGCTTCTTCCCTGGCCCTCTTCAGCCCGGGTTTCCAGACCTGGTCGAGGAACTTATAGACATTCTCCGGAGTTCTGGCCATGTTTTCCTCGAGCACATAATCGGCCCAGGTTTTATATCCGAGCAGCCCGGCCTTTTCTATTCTGAGGGCAATGGTCCTGGCAATCAGGGCCTTATTATCGTGCTCGTTGCCATTATTGCCCCGGTTGATGTAAGCCCTGAAGATTTTTTCTCTCAGCTCGCGGCGCGGAGAATACTGGAGAAAAGGAATCAGGCTCGGCTTATGCAAGGTAAAAACCCACTTACCTTCCTTACCCCGTTCCCTGGCCGCCTCAGCCGCGGCCGCCACCACATTCTGCGGCAGGCCCTCCAGGTCGGCCTCATTATCTATTACCAGCTCGAAGGCATTGGTTTCCTTGAGGACATTTTCGGCAAATTTTAACTCCAGGACGGCCAGCTCCTGATTGATTTCCTTGAGGCGGGCCTTTTTCCCCTCGTCCAGACCGGCGCCAGCCCGGACGAAATCCTTATAAAATCTTTCCAGGAGTTGCTTCTGTTCCTGATTAAGGGAGAGCTGGTCGCGCTGTTCATAGACAGCCTTGAGGCGAGCGAAAAGTTTTGAATCCAGAAAGATGCCGTCGTAATGAGCGGACAGCACCGGAGCCAGTTCCTGGGCCACCGCCTGGAGCTCATCGCTGGTGTGGGCTGAAAGCAGGTTTTCCATGACTTTTTCCGCCCGGTCCAGGAACAAGCCGCTCCGGTCGAGCGCCTCCAGGGTGTTGGCGAAAGTCGGTGGCTCGGGATTTTCAGCGATAGCCTTGATTTCTTCCTGGTGACGCTTAATCCCTTCGAGGATTGCCGGTTTGAAATGTTCGACTTTAATCAGGTCGAAAGGCGGAGTCCCGAAAGGTGTCGCCCAGTCGGTGAAGAAAGGATTTTCGGACACTTGCTGTTTCTCCTTTTTCTGGCCGCCGCAGGAAATCAGGACTGCCGCGACGACCAGGGCCATTAAGATAATTCTGATGGGTTTCATCTAACGCTCCTGAAAAATTTTTATTATTCTACCATAAATAAAAGGGGGTGTTGTAAACTGTCCCTGGCAAAGAGCCTGTTTTTTTTCGCCCTTTTGCATCCGGCAACGAATGGCCGGGTCAATCATTCTCCCTTTTTTTATTTCAGGATGACTAAAAGGCGGCAAGAAATTGGGGAATATGTATTGTGTCACCAGTTTTAGGCGGCGCACTTATTTGATTTCGAAGAGACGGCGGATACGGCCGCTCTTTTCGCCCCGGCCCGATATGGTCACATCGAGGTAACCCTTCCCGCCAGGCAGCTCATAATTGAAATAGAAAGGCACTTCTTTAAGGTCCGGGTATTCCTGGATGGTCGCCTTGAAAACCCGGTTCTCCTCATACCGGCCGATTTTCTTCCCCATCTGGTCGTAGATATAGAACACAAAATCCAGGTCTACATAGAAGGCCCCTTCCTCGTCCTCGCTGAAATTCAGGTCTCTGGCCGGCAGCACTATGGTTATCTTCTTTTCATCTTTATCATAATCAAGCCGGAATTTAATAATCCGCCGCTTAAAAATATTATCCGGGCCGAAGGAGCCGCCCAGCTTCAGAATATCCATGGCTTCGAAGAAGTCGCCCTCGTACCGCCTTATCCTGTACTGACCGGTCCCTTTCTCATCCACGAATTCTATCCCCAGGTTATAATTGTAATAATACCAGTAAATTACCGAGCCCCTGACCGACGTATCCTCATGGGTGAAAATTTCTTCAAACTTATCCGGCGGGCCCATAAAGATATAAATCCGTCCCCGGTCGGTATTGCGGCCCTTACCCCCTTCCTTAAACCTCTGGTCGGCATAAATTATCCGGGCCATGAACTCGTCTTTGAATTCGTTTTTCGGCGTTTCGGGGAAGGGATCCCTCTTCTCCCAGAATTCTCTGATGAATTCTTTCCGCGATTCAGCATCTGGCAGCAGCCGAAAAATCTTGGCCTCTTCCCGGCTCATTATCATCTGGGCGAGGTCATAAAATTCCTGGCTTTCCGGGTCGAGCTTCGTTTTGGGCGCGGTACTGCAGCTAACCGCAAGCAGCCCGACCAGTACGGTAACCCCCAGAAAGGCGAGAGGGATCGAAAGCCGTCCCCCGCACCGGATTTTTTCTTCACTTTTTGTTGTTTTCACCCTGCTCCCCCATTAAGTTTACTCAGGAAAATCCCCGGGGATTCTCTCTGAAATAATTTAGGGACCGGAAGCTCATAAAACCATTCCCCCAGCCACAATTTCCTTTAGCCATGCCGGAGCCTGCCTCGCTTCATACATTTAATTCTTAAACCCCTGCCAGCTTGACTCGAGCCAGCTCGCAAAACATTCACCCTGATGATTATTTTACCATAACTTGAAGAACTGATTCACTCAGGCAGATGAATTTTTTTAACCACGATGAGCCAACCCGCGCCCGGCCAGGTTAAAAACCTTTCTGCCTAAAACTCCAGCCGGCCACGGTCCCGCCCTTTTCAGCTCCTGTTATTTAAGAAAATGCCCGGCTTCCTCAGAGTGTCAATTTCAGATATTTTGATGGACAGGCTATAAAGAATTGTTTATCCACACAGATTTTACGAAAGGCTGACCTGTAAAGTTGAAGACGAGTTTAATCAGGCCCCCTTATATCTTGTTTGATACCTGCCCGTTATGCTTTCTGGATCATTTTCCGGGTCCGGCAGAGATTTCTATAAGCCGCGGAAGAGTCTTTATTATAAAGCTGGCAGAGGGACAGGCAATCTTAATATTTATTTACAGACAGGAAGGCCGGAAGACCCGACCTCTTAAATCCAGCCTATCCGTAACTAAAAAGAACAGCCGGGCTGCAGCCTGCCCTCAACCCTTCCGGGGTATAAGGAGGCAAGGCAAAGCTAATCGTTGCCACATCCCCGCAGTTGCCCGCTTTATTTTTTCAAATAGCTGAGAAAGGCCCGGACCTGGTCGGCCCGCGGTGAGTCGGAATCAATCTTCAGGTATTCTTCAAAAGCATTTATGGCTTCCTGGTTCTTCTGGAGGTTGAGGTAGGTCAGACCGAGCTGGTAAAGGGCATCGGTAAAATTTTTCTGCTTTTCCACGGCCTTTTGATAATAAACCAGGGCTTCTGAGAAGCGGCTGTTGTTGTAATACATGGTGCCGACATTGTAGATGACCACCGGGTCGGTTATCTTATCCACATTAACCTTGCCATACCATTCGAAGGCTTTGTCTTTATCCCCCCGGTTCAGGAAGGTATTGCCTATAGCCACCATGGCGTCGGCGTTGTTGGCATCCTTTTCCAGAATTTTCTGGTAAGCCTGTTCGGCCTCGGCATATTTTTCCAGGGCAAAGTAGCAGTTGCCAACATTTTTCCAGATGGGGTAGGCATCCGGGTACCTGGTCATAATTTCCTCATAAATAGCTCTGGCTTCGTCGTACTTCTGCTCATCAAAAAGCTTGTTGCCCTGTTCCAGCATTCCTTTGATTTCTTCCGTCACCACCAGCCCTTCAACCTTGACCATGGCAATCTTGATTTCGGGATTTTTCTGGAATTCCTGCAAATCCACCGCGATTTTTTTCGGGGCATAGCCGATCTTTTCAAAATCGATATTCCACTGGCCGCCGCGGATCCAGGCAGCCACCCATTTGCCTTCCTTATCAGTCTTTACGCTGAAACCCTGCTGGCCTTTTACGTAAAATAATTTTACAGTCACGCCTTCCAGCGGGTTGCCCTGTTCATCGGTAACCAAACCCATCGCTCGCCCCTTGCCCTTGTATTCCTGAGCGTAAAGCAAACCCGCAAAAACGGCTATGGACAGGATAATGATTAAAGCTTTTTTCATCTCAAACCTCCGCCGCGATGCAATTCCTTCCGGCCAAATCCGGGGTTAAATTTTATCATAAGTTCTTCAGAAAAATAAAGACAGCAAGCTTTATGCCAGCCTGACCTGACAGGGACAGCAAATTGCGAAAAAATTTAAGGATGGCTGCTTGATAAATAAAAAATAGAATCGATAAGTCTATGTCCCATAAGAGATTTAGCCTTCCCGGGCACGTCGGGCGGCCCGGCTTGACAAGAAGAAGCGCAAATTCAGGGTTTCCGCCAGAAGCGACCGCGACCCTTATTCGGTGATTTAAATAACTTAATTTAAATAATAAAAACAGACGCGAATCGGTGAAATAAGTCCCATAAAGGCCTGATTACAGGCGGAGTTATGATGCCAGAGACACCAGGCGGGACCACAAATTTAATCTATCTTAAGGGACTGGAGAGAATTCTTGGGAAGGGTCAGGGGGACACCGTACGGTGTCCCCTTTTCCCAGATGACTAACAAATTGAATTTTAATAAGTTGCAGAACAGCTGGTGATAAAAAAAGGGACACCGTACGGTGTCCCCTTTTCCCAAAAAAAAGGCCCTTCTCCCCTGACGGGGAGAAGGGCCCGAACATCAGCTCTTCAGTCTGCTGCTATTAGAATTCGAACCGGACTCCGAGTCTGGCTACTCTCGGGTTAAGGACTTCATTCAGCGCATTATAAGTGGTATTGCGAGTGAGGGTGGTTTTGGTCCAGTCAATATTGCCCTCATCATCGCCATAGACTCTGACGGTACCCCAGTTCTTCATATAGCGACGGTTCTCAATCATCTTGTTGAGAACATTGAACACGTCCAGCATGATGTAGATGCGTCCGGTATTGCCCAGTCGCAGCATCTTTTCCACTCTCAGGCTCAGGTTGTAGAACAGCGGCAGGCGGTCGGTTCCGAAATAATCCATGTAGATGGTGTTGCTTTCACTGGCGGGAGCCGAGATACGATAGTCAGTCAGGGTGAAGTACTCAGTGAGCACCCAGCCTTCTCTCATGTTGAAGGTTCCGGAAATGTTGATGTCATAAGGCAGCTGATAGAGCCCGGCAATCTTGAACATCCAGCGGGTGTAGGTGTACTGGTCGATCTTTCCGGAAGCACCGCCGATGTAGGCAGCCTGCGCTTTGCCGTCGAAAGCCCAGATGGTGGTCGGGTCGAGGTAGCTGCCCTCACCGTATTGCTGAGCCTGCCATTGCCAGGAGAAGCTGCCGTTCAGCATCT
>CAZDZU010000090.1:0-7012 GCA_964509995.1 uncultured Eubacteriales bacterium
GCAGGCCGCTTTATACCAATATATGAACAATCATTCATATATTATCTTTAACTTTTGGCTGCAGAAAGAGTGCTGGCAGGAGTCCCGACAACTCCCCGGCAAGAGATGCTCCGGCCCGCGCCGGCCGCAGATTTCAGGTATTCTGTTTAACTCCCGGAGTTTCCTGAGCGCCGGATGTAACCTCAGTCGTCTGGCAACTGGCTTCCAGATAGGCGCCTTCCTCGACCACCAGACGTGGCGTCATCAGGGTGCCATACACCCGTCCCCGGTTATGAACTTCTATTCTTTCCCGGGCCTGGAGATTTCCCCTTATTTCTCCATTTATGATAAGCTGCCCGACCTTGACGTCGGCTTCTACCTTGCCTTTTTCACCGATTATCAGCATGGCGTCAGAAAAGATCTTGCCCTGAAAATAACCTTCAATCCGGAAAGAGCCCTTGAAATTCAATTCACCTTTCAGTTCAGTCCCGTGATCAATGAGACCGGCCAGTCGGGATTCTTCCACGATTTCTCTCCCTTTTTCTTTTTCTTTCATTTTTTCGCTCCTTTTATCTTATCATAAATCCGGTTGAGGTCCTCCAGAGAAAAATAAAATATCCTGATGGCCCCTTTGTTGCGGTTACCGGAAATGGTCACCTTGGTGCCGAGAAATTTTACCAGTTCTTCCTCCACCGCTCTCAGGTCAGGGTCTTCCAGACTCTTCTGGGCGCGCGGAGGCTTCTCCCTGTATCTCTGGACCAGTTTTTCTGTTTCTCTGACCGAGAGCTGCTTTTCCACCACCATCCGGGCCGCCTGCAACTGCAGCTCGGTCTCTTCCAGAGCAAGCAGGGCCCTGGCCTGTCCCATGGACAGCTTCCCTTCCAGTATGTAATTTTTTATTTCTTCGGGAAGTTTCAACAGCCTGAGATAATTGGCCACTGAAGCCCTGTCTTTGCCCACCCTGTCCGCAATTTCCTGCTGGGTCAGCCCGAGTTCCGAGCTCAGCTGCTGAAAAGCCCGGGCAATCTCCAGCGGATTCAGGTTTTCGCGGTGGATGTTCTCTATCAGCTGAATCTCAAGCTGCTTATCTCTCGTCAGATTTCTGATTATAACCGGAATGGAGCGCAGACCGGCTTTGCGAGCCGCCCGCCATCTCCTCTCGCCGACCACAAGGCGATAATGGTCACTCTCCGGCACTACCAGAACCGGTTGAATTACTCCGGTTTCTCTGATTGATCTGGCCAGTTCCTCAATCGACTGGTCATCAAAAATCGTCCGCGGTTGCTGAGGGTTCGGTTGCACTTTCTCGATTTCCACCTCAGCATACCGGTCTTCTTTCAAGATGCCAAATTCTTCGGGAATGAAGGCCCCCAGGCCCTTTCCCAGCGCTTTCTTGGTCATTTTTTAATTAACTCCTCTGCCAGATTCATATAGGCTTCGGCTCCCTTTGACTTCGGGTCGTAGATGATAACCGGTTTGCCGAAGCTGGGAGCTTCAGCCAGCCGGACGCTCCTCGGAATTATCGTGTTGAGGAGCACTCCCCGCAAAGTATTTTTTATTTCGTCAGCCACCTGTCTGGCTAAATTTGTCCTTTCGTCAAACATGGTCAGCAGAATCCCTTCAATGTAAAGCTGCGGATTGAAATAGGTTCTGACCATATCCAGAGTATGAAACAGGTCGGGAATTCCTTCCATGCAGAAGAATTCGGCCTGCACCGGAATCAGGATTGAATCTGCCGCCGACAGAGCATTTATGGTTAGAAAACCAAGGGACGGCGGACAATCTATCAGGATAAAATTAAAAAGTTTCCTGACTTCCTGCAGGGCAATTTTCAGTCTTTTTTCCCGACCTTCTATCTGATATAGCTCTGCTTCAGCCCCGCTCAGCTCGGGTGAGCAACCGCACAGAAACAGATTATCGAGAGCCGTTCTGGCCAGGCATTGCATTACATCCTGCCCGTTAAGCAGCGCCTGGTAAATTCCTTTTCCCTTTTCTTTCGGCTGGCCCAGGCCGACGGTGGCCATGCCCTGCGGGTCGAGGTCAACAATCAACACCCGCAGGTTTTTAAGGGCCAGAGAGGCCCCGAGGTTGATGGTGGTGGTGGTCTTGCCCACTCCGCCTTTCTGGTTGGCTACCGCAATAATCTTATTCATCTGGCTCGCATGTTCCACGTGGAACATCAGTCCCGCGGGACTTTTTCCTTATCACCTCAAGATATAGGTAAATATTATAGACAGCCGCGGGCGTAATTCCAGAGATTTTTTTTATCTGGCCGATATTTTCTGGCCTGTTTTTTTCCAGTTTTTCCACCTGCTCTCGCGTTAAACCCGGAATTTCCCTGAAATTCATATCAGGGGGAATGGCCAGATTATCCAGCCTCATTATCCTGGCCACCTCTTTTTCCTGCTTTCTTAAATAGCCTTCGTATTTAATCTCGGATTCTATATACCTGATTTCTTCCTGGTTCAGTCCGGCCGGCAGCTCTATTTTTTCTGCCAGTTTCTCCCAGGTTATGCCCGGCTTTCTAAGGTAATTGACGGCCGGGATGGCCTCTCCCTTCTCATCTTTAACTTTCTCCCTGTTCAGAAAATCGACCACCTTCTTTATTCTCTCCTGCTTCTCCTGAAATCTCTGGAAATCCTGCTCGCTTACCAGCCCTAACTTGAAGCCATAGGGCAACAACCTCAGGTCAGCATTATCAATCCTTAAATTAAGTCGGTATTCAGCCCGCGAAGTGAAAAGGCGGTAAGGTTCATCCACCCCGAAAGATATCAGGTCATCGATCAGAACCCCTATATAAGCATCGTGCCTTCCCAGAACAAACGGTTTCTGACCCCTCAAATTCAGCACCGCATTCACCCCGGCCACCAGTCCCTGGGCTGCTGCTTCCTCATATCCGGACGTTCCATTAATCTGGCCAGCCAGGAAGAGATTCCTGAATCTTCTCGTTTCCAGGGTCGGTTTTAGCTCCTTTGGTGAAACTGCGTCATACTCAATCCCATAGGCCGGCCTCAGAATCCTGGCCTGGTCCAGCCCGGGAATGCTCTGCAGTATCTCCCTCTGAACTTCATAGGGCAGGCTTGAAGACAGGCCGTTGACATAGACTTCCGCGGTATTAAGTCCCTCCGGCTCCAGGAAGAATTGATGGCGCGGATGGTGGGGAAACTTCACCACTTTGTCTTCAATAGAAGGACAGTAGCGGGGGCCGATACCCTTTATCTTCCCGCTGAACAGGGGGGATTTATCGAGATTCCTTCTGATGACCTGGTGAGTGTTCTCGTTGGTATAGCCCACATAGCAGACAATTAGATTCCTGAGAGGCCTGGAGGTTCTGAAGGAAAAAGGGACTGGCTCTTCATCTCCGGGCTGGGGCTTGAATTTATTCCAGTCAATGCTGTTTCCGTCGAGTCGCATCGGGGTGCCTGTTTTTAATCTCAATACCTTAAATCCGCAGTCCCTTAATGATTGGGCCAGCTCGATTGACGGTGGTTCGTTAGCTCT
Organism: uncultured Eubacteriales bacterium; assembly: GCA_964509995.1. GTDB lineage: Bacteria > Acidobacteriota > Aminicenantia > Aminicenantales > Saccharicenantaceae > Saccharicenans. Next base: position 3,481 of record CAZDZU010000090.1, read on the forward strand.
TCCGGCCGGATAGCTGTTTAACCCGATATGGATGAGTCCGTTGAGAAAAGTACCCGGAGTGAGGATTACCGCCCCGGCTCTTATTCTGGTCCCGTCCTGACAGATAACCCCGCAAACCCTGTCTTCTTCAAATATCAACCTGGTTACCACTGCCTGCCACAGCCTGAGATTCTTGATCTCCTCCAGCCATTTCTTCATGGTCAGACGATAAGCGGCCTTGTCGCACTGGGCTCGCGGACCCTGGACGGCTCCGCCCCGGCTTCTGTTCAGGAGCCGGAAATGGATGCCGGTCTCGTCGGCCAGAAGGCCCATCAGACCGCCCAGGGCGTCAATTTCTCTCACCAGATGTCCTTTGGCCAGCCCGCCAATGGCAGGATTGCAGGACATCTGGGCAATGGTTTCCAGGTGAATGGTCAGGAGACAGGTTGAGGCTCCCATCCGGGCGGCGGCCGAGGCGGCCTCGCAGCCAGCATGTCCGGCTCCGACGACCACTACCTCGTATTCTTCGGCAAACCTTTCCTGGATCATTTTCCTATGCAGAAACGGCTGAAAATCTGGTTCAGCACTTCCTGGTTTTTTATTTCCCCCGTCAACTGCCCGATGGCCGGGAGCGCTTCCCTCACCGCTTCAGCCACCAGTTCTTCGCCGGCGCCTTCGTCCAGCAATCGCAGCCCGTTTTCCAGATTATTCTTTATGGTTTCAACCAGAATTTTCTGGCGCTGATGGAGGATTATTTCTTCCTGTTTTTCAAGCTGCGGGGCGAATGTCTCATGCATCATCCTTTTAAGCCGGTCGAGGTTCTTCCCGGTCAGGGCCGAGACCTCAACCCAGCTCGTACCCGGGCAGGAATCGAGGATTTTCTGCCGATTGATAACCGATTTCAGGTCGGACTTGTTAAAAACCAGCAGCTTTTTCTTATGGCAGAATTTCTCAAGAAGCAGAAAATCTTCCTGGCTTTCTTCTCTGGAAGAATCAAGAACTACCAGCAGCCCGTCGGCTTTTTCAGCCAGTTGCTGCCCTCTGGCTATTCCCTCCTCTTCTACCGGGTGGCTCGCCCGGCCAAAACCGGCCATGTCGACCAGTTTCATCAGAACCCCGTCCAGCTGGATATTTTCCCTCAAAAAGTCCCGTGTGGTCCCGGGGTAGGGGGTGACAATGGCCCGTTCCTCCTCCAGAAGGGCATTAAACAGGGTGGATTTGCCGACGTTGGTCTTTCCCAGGATGGCCACGGTCAGCCCTTCCAGAAGCGCCCGGCCCTGCTCATAGCTTCTGACCAGATTCCCCAGGTCGCCGATCAATTCCAGAAGAACAGACCGAACCTGGCCGGGGGTTATTTCCTGATCCTCATCGGGAAACTCCAGGCTGGTTTCGACCAGGGTCAGCAGTTCGACGATTTTTCCCCGGATTCTGGCAATTTTCCCGGACAGGCTTCCTTCCATCTGTTTGAAAGAAATCCTGGCCTGGTCCAGAGAACAGGCCCGGATCAGGTCATTTATGGCTTCGGCCTGGATTATATCAATCCGGCCATGGAGATAGGCCCGGAAGGTAAATTCTCCTGGATGGGCCAGCCTGGCTCCTGCCCTTATTCCCAGGCGGACTGCTTCATTCAGCAAAACAGGTGAGCCATGGAGATGAATTTCAACCACGTCTTCGCGGGTATAAGAATGGGGTGAAGGAAAATAGCAGAGATAGCCGGCATCCAGGGTTTCTTTCGTTAGATCGTCCAGAAGATACCCGAAACACATCTTGCGGGCCGGGATGGCGGGCTCAGGTTCTTTGACAGAAAAGATTTTGCTGGCGATGGCCAGGGCTTCTGCCCCGCTCAGCCTGACAATGCCGATGCCTCCGTGACCGGCGGGGGTGGAAACAGCAATGATGGTATCTTCAAGAGTCTGGTTCATATTCTAATTTTAATCGCAGAGATGAAGTTAGTAAACCAGAAGGAGAGTCCGGACAGCTTTCATTCCTGTCCAATCTTTTTTTTCTGACTGTCGTCAGTCACGGGATAGACTCTTACCTTCTTGAGAAAACCCTCGCCCAGGCTTTCTGTGGTCAGCCCGGGTATCTGATTAACGGCAATATGGATGATGCGTCTTTCGTAGGGATTCATGAAATCAAGAATTTCTTCCTGTCCTGTCTCTCTGACCTTCTCCGCTACCTGCTGGGCATATTCTTTCAGCTGCTTTTCTTTTCGCCGCCTGAAGAACTCGCAATCGGCCTGAACCTTCTGGTCGGAAATCTTGTTCAGCACGTGCTGTATGGCCAGCAACAACGCTCCGTCGTTTTTAAGCAGCAGCTTACGGTCCTCTCCGTCAAAAACCACATAAATCATCTGATCCCGTTTCTTCACCTGGTAGGTGAGTTCCAGCGGAAAAACCTTCATCAGGTTTCTGAGAAAAACCTCAACCGCTCCTGATTCTTCATCGTTCTTAAGCCAGGCCCTGATGACTATTTCTTTATTCTTCAAACCGAAAAGCCTGGTCTTTTCGGTCACGATTTCATAATTGAAACGGTCTCGCGGGACCTTCAGCACATGCTCGGCCAGGCTCAGGGCATCTTCGAGGCTTCTGCCCTTAAATTCTTGTTTTTCAATAACTTGGCTGTTGTTGGAATGGTTATTTCTTTCTGCTTTTTCCATCGGACTCCCTCTTGCGGGCCATCATCCGGTTCATGATAGCCTGCTGAGCTATTTGAAGAACATTGTTGGTCAACCAGTAAAGCACCAGACCCGCCTGGAAGTTCATGAAGAAAATGGTGAAGATAAAGGGCATCAAGAGCATCATTTTCTGCTGGGCCGGGTCGGCCGTAGATGGGGTCATTTTCTGAGTGATAAACTGGGTCACCCCCATCAGAATCGGGGTCACATAATAAGGATCCCTGACCGAGAGATCCTTAATCCAGAAAACAAAGGGGCTGTGACGGAATTCTACTGCCACCACCAGCATCCGGAAGAAACCCCAGAACACCGGAAGCTGGATCAGCAGGGGTAGACAGCCGCCGGCTGGATTGATGCCATGTTCTTTGTAAAGCCGCATCAACTCCTCGTTCATCTGGCGTCTCTGTTCCATATCCTGCTTGGCCCGCTTGTACTTGGCCCGGAGGGCTTTTATCTTGGGCTGGATCTCGGCCATCCTGGCCATGGATTTGGTCGAGCTGTAGGTGAGCGGGAAGAAAAGTATTTTGATGATCAGGGTCATAATGATTATGGCCAGCCCCCAGTTGCCGGCCTGACTGTGAAAATACTTGGTGGCCACCAGGAGCAATTCGGCAATGCCGCCAAAGAAACCGAAGTTGATTATTTTCTTGGTCTGATGGCCGTAGGCTTTGAGCCGGTCGTATTCTTTGGGCCCGATATAGGCTTCCTGTGGCCGGCTGACTGCCAGGTAAAAATAGGGGATGACAGCCACCTTTCCGTCAGGCTGTTCCTCAGCAACTTCCTTTTTGAAAACCAGAGCCTGGCCGGACACCGGGTCCAGGAGGAAAATGGCCGCAAAGTAGTTTTCCTCGCAAGCTGCCCAGTCAAGTCCCGGAT
>CAZDZU010000091.1:0-2819 GCA_964509995.1 uncultured Eubacteriales bacterium
GGTTTATATTCCTCTGGCCAGGAGCTTCCATACATCTTTTGAGAGCAATTACAGCTATCTGCCGCTTAAGGACATCAGTCCGGAGCGCTTTGGTTTCGCCCCGGTGGTGGTGGAAATACCCGACGGGCCGAGGGTGGCTATCACCGATGTGGCCGTTGATGATTATCCCGGAATGTTTTTAGCCGGAAGCGACCGGGACCAGCCCGGACTCATGGGCAAATTTGCTCCCTATCCTCTGGAAGAAAAATTGCGGGAAAAAAGCGACCGGGAACTGGAAGTCGTCAGAACGGCCGACTACATAGCTGAAACCAAAGGCGGCCGGCAATTTCCCTGGCGATTGATTGTTCTGGCCGCAAAAGACGCTGACCTGATTAGCACCGATATTGTCTACCGCCTGTCTCCGGAGCTGGAGCTCAAGGATACTTCCTGGATAAAGCCAGGCAAGGTGGCCTGGGACTGGTGGAATGCCAGCAACGTTTACGGAGTGGATTTTAAGGCCGGGATAAATACCGAAACCTATAAATACTACATTGATTTTGCCTCAAAATACGGAATCGAGTACATCATTCTGGATGAAGGCTGGTCTGACCCGGCTGACCTGTTCAAGGTCAACCCGGAAATAGACCTGGAAGAACTGGTCCGCTATGGCCAGCAGAAAGATGTCGGGATTATTCTCTGGTGCGTCTGGCTGACCCTGGACAGGCAACTCGAACGGGCGCTGGATTATTTCCAGAAGATAGGGATAAAGGGGATCAAGGTCGATTTCATGGACCGGGATGACCAGAAAATGGTCAACTTTTACCGGCGTTGCGCAGCGGCGGCCGCCCGCCGGCGGCTGGTCGTGGATTTCCATGGAGCCCATAAACCGGTCGGCCTGAGACGGGCTTTTCCCAACATCCTGACCAAAGAAGGGGTCCTGGGCCTGGAATACAGCAAGTGGAGTGCCCAGGTTACTCCCGACCACGACCTGATGCTGCCCTTTCTCAGGATGCTGGCCGGCCCGATGGATTATACGCCTGGAGCCATGCGCAATGCCCAGGAAAAGCAGTTCCGGGCAGTCTTCGATGTCCCCATGAGTCAGGGGACCAGGTGTCACCAGCTGGCTATGTATGTTATCTATGAGTCGCCCCTCCAGATGCTTTGCGATTCGCCCTCCGCCTATCTCCGGGAGCCGGAAGTTATGGATTTCCTGGCCAGGGTACCCACGGTCTGGGACGAAACAAAAGTTCTGGAAGCCAGGATAGGGGATTATGCGGTGGTTGCCAGGAAGAATGGAGAAAGCTGGTATCTCGGGGCCATGACTGACTGGACAGCAAGAGAATTTGAGCTGAAGCTGGATTTTCTGGAGCCGGGGAAGCTCTGGACAGCCGACCTCTGGCTGGATGGAGTCAATGCCGGACGGTTTTCCTCGGATTTCAGCCGCCAGAGTCTGAAATTGACTTCAGGGGAAGCCATCAAGTTAAAGCTTGCTCCGGGCGGGGGAGCTGTTGTCAGGCTGACTCCAGCGAGATAACCGGCGGAGGCCTGCGGTCCACAACTGGAATGGACCGGGCCCCGGGCTTTCTAGGTCAGGCTGAAATATGAAGGTATGTTCATATATTATTGATAATAAATAATTTGTGGCTTTATATAAATTTCCTCTCCCCGTATCCAGAAATGTCTTTTTCTGGTATAATTTAGGTCGAACTGGAAGCGGGTTTATGTCGGCTAAGTGTTGAGGCCGTATTCGCCAGAAAAGCCTTGACACAACCCGTTTTCAGGCCTAAATTATGGACGAAGGAACACAATATCTTGTATCGGCTGAAAATGGTAGACTATATAGTGGCCAATAAGAATAAAATTATCCATTTCCAATCTTTCTACACCTGTTATTTAAGCCTGCTTCCCGGCTCCTGCCTGGCCATTGGCTCCTTTGCCTCTGGCCAGGTTGCTGGAAACTCCCTTCCCGGATGGGTCAAAGCAGTCATCTCATAGAGCTGGCTGGCTTGAAATAAGAATAGAGGAACAAACAGGCTCAAAATGAGAAAAATCAGAGCATTGAAATATTTTGTGGCTGCCTTTCTGGCCCTGTTTTTTATTGCCGGCAAACCTCCGGAGTTCGGCCGGGAAAGCAATTTTTTCCAGGGTTATGTAATACCCCGGCCTGTGGTCAGAATCGGCCTGATTGTCGGAATGAAACAGGCTGTAATCAGCTCATCTTCTGGAATGAAAATCTACGAGATCGGCCGTGAATACCGGCTGCTGGCTGAAGACGCCGAGGAAGTTGTCATCAAGGTCGAAAAGGAAAAGCTGACTGAAAAGTTTGTGCTTCTGATCGCCCAGACCAGCGACTATCAGGAAGCCGAGCTTCTGGCGACTGAGCTGGGACAGAAGCTGCCGGGCCAGGTCTTAGTTGAAGAGAGAATTGAGGCTGGAACCAGACTCTATCAGCTAAAGTACGGCGAATTCCTGACCAGGGGACAGGCTCTGGAATCCATCCGGCAGCTGGAAAATCTCGGTTACCGGGATGTCTGGATCCTCAGGGAAATTGTCAGCCTGCCCGAGCCCGGCAACATCTGGCTCCAGGTCGACCATAAGCTTCAATCGTTCAACAAAGAGTCAGACCTGTACTTCATCCCGGCTTTTCCGGAAAGTTTCCTCAGGCTCAATGACCGCAGCTACCGCGGTATTTTCCAGCTAAAGAATACCGGCCGCGGGCTGGCTCTGATTAATATTCTGAACCTTGAGGATTACCTCAAGGGGGTGGTGCCGCTCGAAATGTCGCCCGGGACCCTCAATGCCCTGGAAGCCTTAAAAGCCCAGGCCATTGCGGCCAGGAC
>CAZDZU010000091.1:2829-7005 GCA_964509995.1 uncultured Eubacteriales bacterium
GACATATGCCCTGAAAAATCTCGGCCGCAATAATAATCTTGATTTTGACCTGACCGATACCCAGAGCTCCCAGGTTTACGGCGGCCTGTCAGCAGAGCATCCTCTAAGCAATCGGGCGGTAGAGGGAACAGCCGGCGAGGTCATAACCTATAAGGGTGAGTTGATCAATGCGCTTTACACCAGCACCTGCGGAGGCCTGACCGAAGATGCCGAAAAAATCTTTGCCGGGCGTCCGGTTTCCTACCTGAAAAGTGTGAGCTGCAGCTACGAGAAACAGCCAGAATGGCGGCTGGAAACTTCCCTTGTTTATCCCGGAGTGAGGATTAAGGAGAGGGACGTTCTAACTGAGGTCTTTCCTTTGCTGGCGGCCGGAATAATTTCTCACCACAGCCCGGCTGATTACTTTGACCAGCCTGTCACCGGGGAAGAAGTTGTCGCTTATCTCGTGCGGGTCAGCGAGTTCAGAAAAATCAACAACCCGGCGGGCAGCTCCAGCCTGGAAAAATTACCCCGGGTTAATTTTGTGGAGCTGGCTCAGGGCCTGGTTGATTTCTTCGGCTGGCAGGACAAGACCGGTTTGCTGATGCTGCCGGCCGAAGTTGAGTTTTTGCTCAAGGATCAGCAGCGAAATAAAGACCTGGAAGAAGCCGACCGGAAAGCTCTGGCCTATCTTCTGCAATCCGGAATTTATCCCAGCTATCTGCGTGAGGATAACCTCTTCCGGCCGGTGACCAGGGCCGAACTGGCCTTCATCCTGAAAAAGTCGCTGAGCTGGCTGGACGACCTCTATCACCAGGGCACATTCCTGGCTAAAAAGGGAGACCACCTTGAGGTCATGGAAAATAACAACCCGCGGCTGCTATCCTGGCCTGCCGGCAGCTATCTGCTTAGAAATCTGGAAGATATGACTCTTGCCGCCAGGTCGCTCGTTCTTCTGGGTGGCGAAAAAATCAGGTGGATTGAGACTGATGGTCAGGTTCGGTTGCTGGAAGTTTTCTATCCGCCCAACACTAACGTTCTGGACCGCAATTCCCGATTCAATCGCTGGAACGTCAGGGTAACTCGTGAGGAACTGGAAAAGAATATTCTGAAGTTCTATCCGCAGCTCGGTTCGCTGGTCGACCTTAAGGTTCTGCAGAGGGGAAAATCCAACCGGGTGATTGAGCTGCAGATTACCGGCGAAAAAGGGACGGTGGTGGTGCAGGGACTGCGGGTGCGCTGGGTGCTTAACCTGAAGGATACTCTGTTTTCCATAGACCGTGAGTACGACCCATCCGGCCGGTTGTCGCATTTTGTCTTCAGCGGTCGTGGCTGGGGTCACGGAGTTGGTCTGTGCCAGGTCGGAGCTTACGGGATGGCTCTGGCTGGCGCCAGTTATAAAGAAATTCTCAGCCATTATTATAAAAACATCAAAATTGAAAAAATTCATTAGAGCAAGCACTTTCCTCTTTATTCTCGGTTGACAACAGCCCGGATCCGTTGTAGAAGTGTGCTTCGCAGTCTATTTCGGACTGAGCGCGGAGAGGCTAAAGAATGAACTATTTTCAGGCGGTGGTGCTCGGTTTTCTTCAGGGCCTGGGCGAATTCCTCCCCATTTCCAGTTCGGCTCATCTGGTGATCGGCCCTTATTTTTTCAGCTGGAGCTATCAGGGGTTGCAGTATGATGTCATGCTGCATCTGGGAACCCTGCTGGCCATAGTGGCCTATTTCTGGAAGGACTGGATAAAAATAATAGCGGACGGCTTTACACGGACAAAGGAGAAAGAAGGACGTTTTCTGTGGTACCTGCTGCTGGCTACAATTCCTGGAGCCCTGGCCGGTTTTTTTCTGGAAGAGAAAGCCGAAACCGTCTTCCGGGAACCGCAGATAATAGCCGGCAGCCTGATTTTCTTCTCAATTTTTATCTTTCTGGCTGACCGTGTGGCCAGAAACAAGAAAGGGCTGGAGGAGCTGTGCCCGGTTGAGATTCTGCTGATCGGCCTGGCCCAGAGCCTGGCCATCATCCCTGGAGCTTCTCGCTCGGGAATGACCATCATGATGGCTCTTTTTCTGGGCTATCGCCGGCAGGCGGCCGCCCGGCTATCTTTTCTGCTGGCCACCCCGCTGATCGTCGGGGCTGCCCTGCTGGAGATTCCCAGGATAGCTCTGTCGGAAATCAACGGTCCCTTTATCGCCGGCTTCCTGTCCTCAGCCCTGTTCGGATTTCTGTCTATTGGCTTCCTGCTGTCATTTTTGAAGACCAGGAACCTGAAGCCTTTTGTCGTCTATCGCCTGGCTCTGGCCCTGTTGATCCTTCTTAAGTATTTTCTATAAATTGACTTGGAAGGGTATCTCTCTTAAAATACGGCTTAAATTCACTCCTGGAGGCCAAAGTGAAAAATAAAGCTCTTTCAGCAGACCGCAGGGAAGCTCGCGAATTTCAGACGGCTTCCTCTGGGCTTTTTTTCAAGGCCAAAAAGATCCTGTACGAAAAAAAATCGGCTTTTCAGAAAATAGAAATTATCGAGAATGATTTCTACGGCCGGGTGCTCTTCCTGGACGGACTGGTGCAGACCACCGAAAAGGATGAATTTTTTTATCACGAAATGCTGGTGCACCCGGGGCTGGCCTGTATCCCGCGCCCGGAGAAGGTCCTGATCATCGGCGGGGGAGATGGTGGGGCTTTAAGAGAAGTTCTGAAACATCCGGTCAAAAAAGCCTGGCTGGTGGAGATAGACCAGGAAGTTATTCAGGCCTGCGAGAAATACTTTCCCTGGCTTGACCGGGCTCTTTCCGACCCCAGGTCCGAACTGGCCATTGCCGATGGCTTTGACTTTATCCAGAAGACCAGCGAGCGCTTTGAAGCCATCATCGTCGATTCCTCCGACCCGGTTGGTCCTTCAGCCATTCTTCACGCTCGTGATTTTTATCTCAAGCTGAAAAAGGTGCTTAAGCCCGGTGGCCTGATAATGGCTCAGGCCGGCTCCCAGTTGCTTCATCTCAAAGAACACAGTCAGAAAGCGCGATTTCTGAAAAAGATGTTCAAAGTGGCCCGCTTCTATTCGGCGCCCGTTCCAACCTATCCAGTCGGAACCTGGTGCTATACTTTTATGTCCGATGATATAGACCCGCTCAGGGTAAAGAAGCTGAGAATTCCTGACGGCCTGAAATATTTCAACGAAGAAATCTTCCGGGCCAGCTTTGCCCAGCCGGCTTTTTTCCAGAAGGCTCTGAGAAACTCGAAATAGAGGCCAGAATCCCTGAACCAGACTTCAGTCAGTCAGAAGCCGGTGACGATAGAAGCAAGCTCTTCTGGCTGAAGTTCGCCCTCTTGTGACGGGAACCTATTTTTTCGGGGCCTGTTCCAGAATTTTCTTGAGCAATTTCCTGTCTTTCGGAAACTGGCCCACTGACGGCAGCCGTTGCAGCAAAAGGGCCCAGTTAGGGTCCAGGGTAAAGACTTTTTTAAATAGCGGCAGACTCTCCTCGACCCGGCCGGTCGCGGCCATGGTGACGGCCGGCCAGAAGATCATTTCCGGGTTGCCGCTGTAAAGTTCCATGGCCAGGCCGTATTCTTTCATGGCCTCTTCAACCTTATTTTCGGTAAGAAGCTCATCGCCCCGGTTCATGTGGTTGTAAGCTTTGGCGATCAGAACCAGTCTTTTCATTTCCTGAATTGGTTCAGGATGATCTTCTATTCTCAGGTCGTAGATTCGGTCTTTCCACCAGACTCCGGAACTTTTTCCGCTGACCACCAGGATGGCGGCCGACTGTTTGCCCCTGATATCTCCGCCTTCCTTTTCAGCAGCCTCCAGGGCGGCCAGCAGCCTGTCCACCAGTTCTCCTCTTGTTGTCTGGAAGGCCCTGGCCATGGCTTCCCAGACTGTATTCTTGAGCATCATATTGGCCTGGCAGGAAAAGCCGTCGCCCTGATAATGCCCGGCTTCAGCAATGCAATTTTTTCCGGTATGGACAGCCACCCGGCCGGCAGAGTCGACCATGGCTACCTGCCGGACTTCGGGAGTGCGGTCAGCCCTGAGCAGTCCGTTTAGAGCTTCCCCGGCCGTTTTCCCTGCCCGCATCATTTCCAGGCCAAGAGCTCCATAGCCAGGGTCAACAAAGGACTGGGTGGCCACCGCTCCGACTCCTGATTGGGCCCAGCTGACGATGCTGCCCACCGAAAACCAGTGCGACTGC
>CAZDZU010000092.1:0-6992 GCA_964509995.1 uncultured Eubacteriales bacterium
ACTCCGAGCTGGCCAGCATGTTTCCGGTGGCCGGCAGCACCTATTCTTATTCTTACGCCGCTTTTGGAGAAGTCATCGCCTGGATCATAGGCTGGGACCTGATGCTCGAATATTTGGTCTCGGGAAGCGCCGTGGCCTCGGGCTGGTCCACCACTTTTATCGGGCTGCTGGAAAATCTGGGGGTGAAACTGCCGAAAGCTCTCTGCCTGACTCCCCTGGCCGGGGGAATTGTCGACCTGCCAGCCATCCTGATCACCCTGCTGATCACCTGGATTCTGTACCTGGGCATCCGCGAAAGCTCCATCACCAACAACATAATAGTGGTGCTGAAGATCGCGGTAATTGTGCTGTTCATAGTGCTTGGCATAAGCCACGTTAATTTCAGCAACCTGACCCCTTTTGCCCCTTTTGGCTGGAAGGGAATAATGGCCGGGGCAGCGATAATCTTTTTCGCTTATATTGGCTTTGACGCCGTTTCCACGGCGGCCGAAGAAACCATCAACCCCAAAAAGGATGTCCCCCTCGGGCTGATGCTCTGTCTGGCAGTGGTGATCGTTCTTTATGTCGGCGTGGCTTTTGTCCTGACCGGGCTGGTGCCATTCAAGGAAATAGACGTCGGCAACGCTCTGCCGGCAGCCCTGGCCAGAATAGGCATCCGCTGGGGCGGAGCCCTGGTGGCCACCGGGGGCATAATCGGGATGATTTCCACCCTGCTGATTACCGTCTACGGCCAGGTCCGGATTTTCATGGTCATGGCCCGCGACGGTTTGCTGCCCGAAGTTTTTTCTCGCGTTCATCCGAAACACCGCACGCCGGCCATCTGCACCTGGATTACGGGCGCCCTGACGGCCATCATTGCCGGCTTCTTCCCGCTGAGCGTAATAATCGAGCTCTGCAACATCGGAACTCTGTTTGCCTTCATCCTGGTTTCGGTGGGGGTAATCGTTCTTCGCCACACCCAGCCTCAGGTGGAAAGAAGATTTCGCACTCCGCTGGTCCCGTTCACCCCGCTCATCACCACAGGTTTCTGCCTTTACCTCATGGCCAGTCTGCCAGCTCTGACCTGGCTGAGATTCACCGCCTGGCTGGCAGCCGGATTGATGATCTATTTTGCCTACGGAATGAAACACTCCAAACTGCAGAACCGGCATTTAAGTGCCCGGTGATTCCGGCTCCCGGGCTGGCTGCGAATTAGTTTTCTTGTACTCTTAAGCCGGACGTCAATCACCGGACGGGCTCTTATAGATATAAAACACGAAGCACCATCGCCCGATTTTCTACCTCCATAAGCACCCGTCATAATAGCCCGATAAATCGCGTGAAAACAGACTGTCCTTTCTGCTGCTTAAGTTTAGACGGCGATAAATTTTCAATCAACTCGCGACTTTGCCCGGACCGGCACCGGGAGATAATCGCTGCCGGCGGGTGGTCGGGAATTATCATTAAGACGCTGGGCTTTGAGACTGACTTTTGTCAGACTGGCTGCCGGTACCGGTTTACCGATGGCGACCAAAAAATGAACGACCCGGGGCCAGTTCTGATCCCCGTTAAATATTATTAATCAATCAGTTAGCCGAACCTCTGGCCGGAAGTCACTCACCCGGAATCAATTGCCCTCTCCCCGCCCTCAGAACTTGACACTGACCGAAAAAGTCATATTATTTTTAAAGGACTCAGGAGTAGAGGGATATAGCTTAAAAAAATAATATCTCAACCGCTTTTTTCTCCTGTTTAGAAAGGAGGGAATTATTATGCTCACCGAAAGAGAGCGCATCTACCGTCGCCGGCAGGCCCGGGCAGCCAGACTGAGAACCATCTCCAGATTAATTCCAGTCCTTAAAACCCTAAAACCGGCTGCCTATCTGCTGGCTAACTCCTGGGAAAAACAGTTGCGCAAGAATACCCGGCTGGCCATGGCCCGGGGGAACAAACCACCGGGAGCCGTGCGCGACCGGGCCGAGATGGGAATTGCCATTCTGAGAACCGTAACCCGGGCCATCATCAAAGACCGGCTGTCGCCGCAGACCGTGCGAAAACTCTTAACTGTCCTGATCGGGGACGCCATAATATGTGAAGGAGAAATCCCGATAAGAGAAAAATTCCGCGGTCAGTACGGGGTAATCCCGCCGGGCTTTATGCTCATCAGTCCCACCAAAAAATGTAACCTGTACTGCCTGGGCTGTTACGCCGATTCTGACCGGACAGACATCAAACTTTCCTGGCCGGTTCTGGACCGCCTGGTGACCGAGGCCCGGCAATTATGGGGAGCCAGGTTTCTGGTAATCAGCGGCGGCGAGCCCCTGCTCTATGAAGACGAGGGACACAGCCTGATGGACCTGATTGAAAAGCATGGCGATATCTTTTTCCTGATGTACACCAACGGAACTCTGATTGATGAAGACCTGGCCGGAAGGATGGCCAGGGCCGGGAATATTATGCCAGCCATCTCGGTCGAGGGCCTCCGGGAATCAACTGAAAAAAGGCGGGGGCGCGGGGTGTTTGACCGGATTCTTCAGGCCTTTGACAACCTCAGAAAACAAAAGGTCTTTTTCGGCATTTCGGTAACCGTAACCAGGGATAACGCCGGAGAAGTATTTTCGGACGAAGTCATAGATTTTTACTTCAACCAGCAGGGTGTGCATTTCGCCTGGGTTTTTCAATACATGCCCATCGGACGGGCTTTCACCCTGGACCTTCTGCCGACACCCGAGCAGCGACTGCAGATGTACAGGCGGGCCTGGGAACTGGTTTACAACAAACATATTTTCCTGATTGATTTCTGGAACAGCGGCACAGCCACCCATGGCTGCATTTCAGCCGGACGGTCGGGCGGGTACATGGTGGTAAACTGGGACGGAACGGTCACTCCCTGCGTCTTCCTTCCCTACTCTCCGGTTAATATCTACGAAATATACGGCCAGGGCAAAAACCTCAACGATGTCTGGGCCCAGCCTTTCTTCGTCGATATCAGGAAGTGGCAGCGGGATTACGGTTACGGCCGGGACATGGCCGCCGAGGGTCGGGCGGTGAAAAACTGGATCATGCCCTGTCCGATGCGCGACCACTTTGGCGACCTCTTTCCCCTCCTGCAGAAACACCGCCCGCAGCCCATTGACGACAACGCGGCCGAAGCGCTGGCCGACCCGGAATATTACCAGGGGCTGGTCGAATATGACGCCAAGGTAGCTGCGCTTCTTGACCCGGTCTGGGAGGAAAATTACCTGAAAGGCCAGGCCGGTGGCAGCCAGAAAGCCGGATAAGATAAATCTGGGATCAGAAAGATGTGTCGGGTCGGGAGGGGCCTTAATACTTAATAAATAATAGAAGAAAACAGCCTGCTACAAACCCGAAAGATTCTCCGTTCGGTTCCGGACTTGCCGGTTTTCTAATTTATGATGAATATGAAAAGCGCAGGGCTTTAGGTCGCTGTGGGAAAACGCATTCGGAGCGGATGATTACGGAAGTAACCGGCCGGAGTTCTAAGTCCGCTGATTCTGATCTGAATTAAAGATACTGCGGCCCTACTTTCTTCAGCTTCTCTACCAGTTCACGAACTTTCTGGTCCTGGTCCTTACGGCAGACAAGCAAGGCGTCGCCAGCGTTCACCACGATCAGGTTCTCCACCCCTATCAGGGCGGTCAGCCTGCCGGGATTGAATACCAGGCAATTCCTGGCCTCCAGGGGGACAATCCGGCCACGGGAGACGTTGCAGTCTTCGTCCTCCGGGAGGTAATCGTATAGGGCGCTCCAGGACCCGAGGTCAGACCAGCCGAAATCTCCCGGGCTCATCAGCGAGCCGTAGATTTTTTCGATCAGAGCATAATCGATGGACAGGGCGGGAAGTTCCTGGAACACCCGCCTGATTTCCTGACGGTTGTTACGTCTGAGCGCTGGCAGCAGCTTGATCCAGACGGAGAACATTTCCGGAGCGTAATCACGGAGGTTTTCGGCAAAAGTATCTGCCCGCCAGAGAAAGATGCCGCTATTCCAGTAATATTCACCCGATTGCATAAATTCCAGCGCAGTCGGCAGGTCTGGTTTCTCCCTGAAACCCCGGACCTGATAGAATTTTTCGCCATCTATTTCCTGGCGCTGACTTCGGGCAACATGGATATAGCCGTAGCCGGTGGCCGGGGAAACCGGGGGTATGCCAAACATCACAATCTTCTTGAATCGGTAAGCAGCCTCGGCGGCCAGAACTAATTTTTTCCTGAATTCATCGACGTCCCTGATGAAATGGTCGGCTGGAAGGGCGATGACCACCGCTTCCGGATTTTTAAGATACATGCTGGCCGTGGTCAGAACCAGCGAGGGGGCGGTGTTGCGGGCCTCGGGTTCCACCAGAAAATTTCTTCCCGGCAGTCGGGGCAACAACCGCTTCAGAATTCTGGTTTGTTCGGCCACGGCGATGGTGTAAATCCTGGAAGGCGGCACCAGACCCCTGAGGCGGTTGACTGTTTCCTCGATCAGCGATTTCTCGCTTATGATTTTCAGATACTGCTTGGGGTTCTTCTGCCGGCTTAACGGCCAGAACCGGGTGCCGCTTCCGCCGGCCAGGATGACCACCCTCAGGTCAAGTTTCTTCAGGGCATTTTTTCTGGATGATTTTTTTCCGGCCACGGCTAATCTTCTCCCTTTCAGCCTGTTTTCAGGCTCAGCCTACCTATCCGGCATTGAGCTTCTTTATGACCTCTTCCAGGAGGCCATTAACCTCCTTCCGGATCCTGTCCAGGTCTTCCGGACTGCTGGCTTCAAAACGGAGCACCACCACCGGCTGGGTATTTGAGGCTCGCAGCAGACCCCAGCCCCGGTCAAATACCGCCCTCACCCCGTCTATGTCAATGATCTGCCTGACTTCGGGCCGCTGGCTCAGCGCTTCCTTGACCATTTCCACAATCCGGAACTTGACCTCATCGGAAGCATAAATCCTGATTTCCGGAGTATTGTAGGTTCGGGGCAGGTCAGACAGATAACGGGAGAGCTTTCGGTCGGAACGCGAGACTATTTCCAGCAGCCGGGCCGAAGCATAAATGGCATCGTCAAAACCGAACCAGCGGTCGGCAAAGAAAATGTGCCCGCTCATTTCTCCAGCCAGCAGCGCCTTTTCCTCCCGGATTTTCTTCTTGATAAGAGAATGTCCGGTTTTCCACATTATCGGCCGGCCGCCCAGCCGTTTGATTTCATCGTAGAGAAGCTGCGAGGCTTTGACTTCGGAAATGACCGCCGCTCCCGGGTGACTGGCCAGCAGGTCGCGGGCAAAGATGATCATCAACTGGTCTCCCCAGATGATCTGCCCGGTATCATCGACGGCTCCGAGCCGGTCGGCGTCGCCATCATAGGCAATCCCCAGTTCAGCCCCGGAGTTCTTGACCGTGGCTATTAAATCTTTAAGAGCCTCGGGCAGGGTGGGGTCGGGGTGATGGTTGGGAAAACGTCCATCCATTTCGGTATATAGCTCTATCACCTCTGCCCCCAGCCGGCGGAAGAGAGGGACCGCCACCGGACCGGCGGTTCCGTTACCCGCGTCGATAACCACCCGGACCGGTCTGGCCAGCCTGACCTGAGAAGCTACATAATCTATGTAATCGGGCACCGGGTTATATTCACTGCGGCTGCCAGCGGAGCCCGGGCTCACGAAATCGCCGGCTTCTATGATACGGTAAAGGTCCATAATGCCCTCTCCGTAGAGAGTTTCTTCGCCGACCATCACCTTGAAGCCGTTAAACTCAGGCGGGTTGTGGGAACCGGTGATCATCACGGCCGCTTCTTTCTTTTTGTAAAAAACAGAAAAATAGACGAGCGGAGTGGGGACGACACCCAGGTCCACCACCCGGCAGCCTGAAGACAGCAGGCCTTCGGTCAAACCTGCGGCCAGCTCCGGGGAGCTGAGCCGGCAGTCGCGGCCGACAGCAACTTCCTTTCTTCCGGCTTTCTGGACCCTGGTGGCAACCGCCCGGCCGATGACCGCAGCCAGCTCCGGGGTCAGGTCCTGGCCGACCACTCCCCTGATATCGTATTCTCGAAAAATTTCTTTCCTGATTCTCATCCATTCCTCCGGGGCGTTCAGGAATAGCTTATTATATTTTCACAGATTTTGTGAACTTCTTTTTATCTCCGCCGCTCGACCGGCCAGAGTTTTCCATAGCCCCCTGGCTTTGAGTATGAATTCAATAACCTCGCGAACAGCTCCACGCCCGCCAGGCCGGGAGCAGCGGTATCTGGCAATTTTTCTTATCGCCGGATGCGCATCAGCCACTGCTGCCGGAAAACCCACCACCTTCATCACTTCCAGGTCGCCCAGGTCGTCGCCGATAAAGGCGATTTTATTCAGGTCCAGGTTATGACGCCGGGCTATCTCCAGGAGCACTTTCTTTTTATCCAGAATGCCCTGGTGGAATTCCTCCAGACCAAGGCGGGTTGCTCTCAATTCGAGAGCCCGGGAAGTCTTGCCGGTAATTATTCCGGTTTTAAGTCCGGCCAGATGAGCCAGAAAGATACCCAATCCATCCTGGACGTTATAGCCCTTACACTCTTCTCCGTCCGGAAGCACATAGATGGTGCCGTCGGTCAGTGTGCCGTCGACATCCATAAGGATCAGGGACACTTCTCTGGCCCGTCGGGACTGAAGAAGATTTCGAAATCTGGACAGCAGTTTAAGCATTCTGATATCTCTTTTTTTTTAAATAAATTAATGATAAGCCTGGCAGGCTTACCTCTGCTTACGGAAGCGGTAGGCAGCCCGGACAAAAGAGCTGAACAGCGGATGCGGCTGGAGCGGGCGCGACTTGAATTCTGGATGGAACTGGCAGCCGAGGAACCAGGGATGTTTCTTAAGTTCAATGATCTCAACCAGGCCATGTTCAGGGTTTTTCCCGGAGACCACCAGCCCGGCTGCGGTCAGAGTTTTTTCATACTCCGGGTTGAATTCATACCGGTGTCGGTGGCGCTCGCTTATGGATTCACTCCGGTAAATGTTATGGGCCAGTGTCCCC
>CAZDZU010000093.1:0-6980 GCA_964509995.1 uncultured Eubacteriales bacterium
CGTTTCCATAATTCCGCTTTGCGGTCTGAATTGGCCATGTTTTTTCCCTGTGTGTTTCAGCCTATTTCCAGAATTTTCTTGCCCTTGATTATTCCCACCAGCTCCAGGGCCGAGCCCTCAAATTGTCTGGAGTTGACCATATCCTTAAGCTGGTATTTTCCTTTTTTTAGTTCATCTTCTCCGATTATCAGCACCCAGTCGGCGCCCAGTTTGTTGGCCCGGCTGAAATGAGCTTTCATCCCGCGGTCTCTGAATTCAATCAGACATTCTATTCCCTCAGAACGCAACGTCCGGGCCAGGCGCAGGCTTTCTCTTTTTGCCAGGTCGCCGAGGTAAGCGAAGTAGACAAAACTGTCTTTCGGAATCTCGATCCGGGAGACCGACAGCAACCGCTCCAGTCCCATGGCAAAGCCAATGCCGCAGAGGTCGGGCCCCCCAAACTCCCTGACCATATCGTCATACCGTCCACCGCCGCAGATGGCGTTCTGAGCGCCCAGGTGTTCGGCCACTATTTCAAAGGCTGTCTTGGTGTAATAGTCAAGGCCCCGGACCAGGGTGGGCTCGACTCGGTATTCAATACCATAAAGGTCCAGATATTCCCTGAACTTCTGAAAATGCAGACGGCACTCTTCGCATAAAAAATCGTTAAGGAGAGGGAAGCTGGAAGCCACCAGCCGGCAGGCTTCATTCTTGCAGTCAAAAATCCTGAGGGGGTTTAACTCGGCTTTCCTCTGACAATCAGGACAGAGTTTATCCCTGGCGGCCAGGGCAGCTTTTCTCAATTCCAGCCCGTAGGCCGGGCGGCATTTTTTACAGCCAACCGAGTTGACCAGGGTCAGAACTTTTTCCACCCCCAGCCGGGCCAGAAGACGGTAGGCCATTTCAACGATTTCGGCATCCACGGCCGGATCCTTTTCTCCGAAGACTTCGATGTCTATCTGGTGAAATTGACGGTACCGTCCCTTCTGTGGCCGGTCGTAGCGAAACATCGGTCCCATATAGTAGAAGCGCAGGGGCTGAGTCTGCAGGTCGAGCCGGTGCTCGATGATGGCCCGGACGACGGAGGGGGTGTACTCGGGCCGGAGAGTAACCGAGCGTCCGCCCTTATCGGTAAAAGTGTACATTTCTTTGGTTACTATGTCGGAGGAAGCGCCGGTTCCCTTCTCAAATAGCTCGGTAGGTTCAATGACCGGGGCCCGGAGTTCCCGGTAGCCGTAAAGCTCGAAAATCTCCCTGGCCCGGGCTTCGGCCAGCTGCCAGAGGCGGGCTTCTTCGGGCAGGATGTCGTGGGTCCCTTTGACGGCGCTTATTTCTTTTTTTGGCTGGTCAGCGTTCATGTCGGGGATATTTTCTCCTTGGCTACTGTCTGCAGCTTGATTTATGGCCTGGTTTCGAACACTCCCTGACGCCGTATTTTCCGATAGCGTTCAGCCAGCAGGTCGTCTATGGTCAGCTGCTGCAGCTTCTTCAGGGTCTGGCTGAGCTGTTTATCCACATTCTTGAAGGTGGTTTCGTAGTCAATATGGGCCCCTCCCGGCGGCTCGGGGATGAGCCTGTCGATGATGCCCAGTTCGTAGAGCTTCTGGGCCCTGATACCCAGATTTTCGGCAGCCTGTTCGACGGCCGTGGGACCCTGGTCTTTCCAGAGGATGGCAGCGCAGCCTTCGGGCGAAATAACCGAATAAAAGGCATATTCCAGCATCAGCAGGGCGTCTCCAAAGCCTATCCCCAGGCCGCCACCGCTTCCCCCTTCGCCGATGATGACGTTGATGATGGGAGTCTTCAACCTGGCTATTATTTTCAGGTTGCAGGCGATGGCTTCAGCCTGGCCATGCTCTTCAGCTCCGATGCCCGGGTAAGCTCCGGGAGTATCGACAAAGGTTATTACGGGGAAACCGAATTTCTCGGCCATCTGCATGATGCGCAGTGCCTTGCGGTATCCTTCGGGGTTGGGCTGTCCGAAATTTCTCTCTATCCTGGCCTTGGTCGTGCGGCCCTTCTGATGACCGATTACTGCTACCGTCTGGCCCTTGTAAAAAGCCAGTCCGGCCACGATGGCCGGGTCGTCGGCAAAACGCCGGTCGCCATGAAATTCCATGAAATCCTGAAAAAGGGCTTTGATATAGTCCAGGGTGTAGGGCCTTTTCGGGTGCCGGGCGATCTGGACGATATGCACCGCGGTCAGGTTCGGGACTATCTTCTCCCATTCTTTTTCTATCCGGGCTTTGAGAGCCGCGATTTTTTCCTTCCGGTTGGAATCCTCGCTGATCTCCAGGGCTTCTATTTGCTCTTTAAGGGCAATTATGGGTCGTTCCAGAGAATAAAAATCGATTTTTTCTTTCATCAGCTTTCTCTACTTGATAATTTTATCAGAAAACCGGCGTCCAGAGTATATTAAAGACAGCGGGCGGGTTCTGTCAAGTAAGCATCGTCTGAACGGGGGAGACTTCCCGAAGTTTCCAGCTTTTCCGGTGAGAAAATTTGTCCTGGACAACGTCTCTTTTAAATAAAGGTAAACCGGAGGTCCCCGGACAGCGGGGTGAAATGCCCAGAACCTGCCCTGACTTGCTTTTGTCCGGTTTCGGGCACCGCTTTGAATGGGGCGTCAGGATTAAGGATTATGACCCGGGAACCGGAAGGTGGCCGGCCTGAGGGGGCGGGGGCTCCGCCGAGGAGCCCCCTTTTTTCCACCAGACCTGGTAATTGGAGCCAGCGATCGTGTCTGCGGGGCCGGTAATCAGATTCTCGGCTTTTGATGACAAAGAATTGACCGGAATAAGGAAAACGGCAATTTCAAGCAGAAGTTTCGAGCCGGGCGCCTTTCAACCCGGGTCGTCCGGCAGCAAAAAAGGGTTGAAGTCCGGATGTCATCAGTTGATAATAGACCTTAAAGGCTCTGGCTTACGCCTTGCTTTCAGGTTTATGACGGTGACGCGGGGTGGATTGAGTCTCGAAAGGAACCGTGTTTCCCTCTCTGATCGCTCAATTTCTTATCCGGTTTCGGTGCTCGGCGGCCGGGTCCAGGACCAGCCAGTCAGACCGTCCGATTTTTATAAAATCAATTAAACGGGGGGAGGAAAGGATGCTCCTGGAAGTAATTAAAGTCACCTGGAAGAAAATTTTCAGAACCAACACCATATCGGTGATGGTTATTTCCGCTTACCTTCTTTACTGCCTGTATTTAATCTTTGTGACCAGAAATCCAGAAGATGGGGCCCGAAGCCTGGGAATCCTTTTTGCCACGCTGACTGTCCTGCTGAGCGGCGGTCTGTTACGCGACGAATTTGAGACCAGACAGATTGACCCCTTCCTGAGTCGCTTTAATATTTCCAGCCTGTTCTGGGGAAAGCTGATGGGTGTGTTAATCCTGGTTTTTCTGGCTTATACGGTAGTCGGGCTGGCTGCTCTGGTCGGGCAGGCAGTATTCGGGGAATGGTCGGAGGCCGGGCGGATTCTGGGAATTTTAGGCCGCGGACTGGTTCAGGCCATCTATCTCAGTGCCGCCGGATTTTTTCTGGCCACCCGGTTTCGAGGAATCATTAATTTTGCGGCCATCCTGTTGCTTCAGGTCCTGGCCCTTTATTTTTCTGAAGAATCTTTTAAGATGGTGGAGTTTGTGGCCGGTGGCGGGCTTGATAAGTTCAGCCTTAAAGGTCTGGCCTGGCTCCTTCTGGTGCCATTCCTGGCCCGGCCTGTCGCCTGGCAGATGCTCCTGTTGCTGGCAGGCTCGGCCGGTTTTGTTCTCTGGGCTTTCCGGGTCTTCACTTCGGCGGCCAGGAAAAACAACATAGTTTTCGCCGCACCAGACGACCGACGGATCCGGCTTCGAATTTCGGGTCTGAAAATGACTTACCCGGAAGGATTTCTGGGCAGGAGGGGCCAGGAGGCACTGAAAGGAGTGGATTTTTCCATAAAGGCCGGGAAATTAACCGGTTTTCTTGGCCCCAACGGCGCTGGCAAAACGACCACCTTGAGAATAATCCTGGACTTTCTGAAACCCCGGGCCGGTCTGGTGGAATATTTTCCGGGGGAAGACAGTAACCACAGAAAGAGGCTGAAAATCGGTTATCTTCAGGAAACGGCCAGCCTTTATCCGTTTCTTACGGTCAGGGAAACCTGGTATCTGGTCGCCAGAAATGAGGGGCTAAACGGTCAGCAGGCCGCCCAACTGGCGGTCAGCCTGGCTGAGAAACTCAAGCTCAGCGAGCATCTTGACAGGGAAATAAAGAATCTTTCCAAAGGAACGGTTCAGAAGGTGGCCTTCGGTCTGGCCACCATCGGTCAGCCGGAGTTTATGATTTTTGATGAACCCTATACCGGACTGGACCCGTTAGTAATGTCTGAAATCAGAGATCTGACGCTGGAACTCAAGTCCAGAGGAACCACGATATTTCTCTCTTCCCATCTTCTATCTGAAGTGGAAAGAATCTGCGACGAAGTGGTTCTCATCAACAGGGGAAGGATTGTCTGTTCCGGGGAAATTGAAAAGCTTAAAACAGCCTGGCGGGTTTTTCGGGCAGTCAGGCAAAAACCGGCTGTGGCCGAACGGGTCGGTCAGATACTCGGGATGGAGGTTGGCGATAAGCCCCCGGGCTTTTTTGCCGGCGGGCAGCTGGAATCTTTGCTTCAGGACGAACTGGTGATTGAGGCCCTGAAAGAAATTCCGGTCCCGGACGTGGAAAAGATTTTCCTGGACAGCCTTAAGGATTCCTGAGGTTTTATTTATTTTTTTCAGCCAGCAGGCGCTGGCGAACAACTTCGTAGAAGAAAACCGCAGCCGCGGCGCTGACGTTCAGGCTGCTGACCTGGCCGAGCATCGGCAGCGAGAGCAGGGCATCGCACTTGTTCCTGATATTGGGCCGCAGCCCGTAACCTTCCGAGCCCAGAACCACGGCCACCGGCCGGGTATAATCAAATTCATACCAGCGGGTTCTGGCCTCACCGGCTGCCCCCACCACCCAGATGCCCTTCTCCTTAAGCCGTTCTATTGCCCGGGCGATGTTGGTTACCCGGGCCACCTTCAGGTGAGAGAGGGCACCGGCAGCTACCGTGGCCACGGTTGAAGTAAGTCCGGCTGAGTGCCGCTCCTGCATGATCAACCCGTCTGCCCCTGCTCCCTCGGCACTTCGTATTATGGCTCCGACGTTCTGCGGGTCAACCACCTCATCCAGGACGACAAAAAAAGCTGCTTTTTCGGTTACCAGTAGATCTTCCAGGTCCAGATATTCCTTCTCGGCCAGCAGGGCCACCGCTCCCTGATGATGGGGATAGAGATTGTCCAGTTTTTCCCTCGGAGCGAAAACCAGCGGAATATGGTTGGCCCTGGCCAGGCGGATTATTTCCGAAATCCTGTAATGTCCCTTTTCTTTTTGAACGAAAATTTTATTCAGTCTACCGGGCGAGGATTTCAGGAATTCTATGATGGGGTTGAGCCGTCCCAATCTATCTTTTGGTTCCATGGTCAGAGGTTAAGAAAGGAAGAGATTTCGCGGACTCTTTCCAGGCAGCTCTTTATCTTTCGGGGGAAACCGAGCCTGGCTCCTTCTTCCACCAGCGGGATGAACCTGTCCAGCTCCAGCCCCGAGGCTCTGGCCGTCAGGGCTACCCGCAGCGGGTGAAAGAGGTCTTTGCCCTTGATCCCTGTTTCTTTTTTGATGGCTCCGGTAATTCCGGCGAATATTTCGTAGTCGAATTCTTTTAGCTCGCTTGTTTTCTGGATGAAGGCAGCCAGCACTTTTCTGGCCGACGCGGACCTGATTATTTCCCGGGCCTCGTCATCCATTCTTTCCGGGTCAAAATCAAACAGCAGGGAGAATTTTTGCGGCAGCAGGGAGAATTTGTCCACCCCCTCTATTAATATTTCCACTGCCCTTTTCAGCCAGTCCTGCTGGGACGGGCTCAATTCTTCGCCCACCAGCCCGGCTTCCCGGAGATAGGGAAGGGCCAGCTCCAGTTTTTTCGCGGAGGTCAGGAGTCTTATATGTTGTCGGTTGAGCCAGTGGAGTTTATCATAGTCAAATATGGCTGCCGAACGGCTGACCCGGCCGAGGTCAAACAGACGGACCAGTTCTTCAAGCCGCAGGACTTCGTTTCCTTCCGGAGGCGACCAGCCCAGAAAAGAGAGATAGTTGCATAGAGCTTCGGCCAGTATGCCGTCGCGCCGGAACTGGTCCACAGAAGTTGCCCCGTGGCGCTTGCTCAATCTGGTGTTGTCCTGTCCCATGACCATCGACAGATGGGCAAAAACCGGCTGTTTCCAGCCAAGGGCCCCGTACAGCAGGATCTGGCGGGGAGTGTTGCTGACATGGTCTTCCCCCCTGATGACATGGGTGATATTCATCAGGGCATCATCGATGACCACGGCATAGTTATAGGCCGGCATCCTGTTGGACCTGACGATGATCGGGTCGCCGATGAGTTTCAGGTCGAATTCCACCAGCCCCCGGACCAGGTCTTCAAACTGAACCAGTCCTTCCTCCGGGACTTTGAGGCGGATGGCGGCTTCTTCTCCAGCCGCCAGGCGACGCCGGGCTTCCTCCAGGCCAATGTTCCGGCAGCGGCCGCTGTAAACCGGCATCCTTCCTTCGGCCAGAGCGGCCTGCCTCTGGTTTTCCAGCTCTTCCGCGGTGCAGAAACAGTAATAGGCTTTGCCTTCTTCCAGAAGCTGGTCGGCATATTTATGATAGAGCTCAAGTCTTTCAGATTGCCGGTAGGGTCCGAAATCTCCCCCCACGTCAGGACCTTCGTCCCAGTCAAGCCCCAGCCAGCGGAGGTCCTGGATCAGGTTGTGCTCGTATTCTTCCCGCGACCGTTCGATGTCGGTATCCTCAACCCGGAGCACAAAAACTCCACCCTTCTGCCTGGCGAACAGCCAGTTGAACAGGGCGGTGCGAGCATTGCCGACATGGATGTAGCCGGTGGGACTGGGAGCGAAGCGAACCCTTATTTTATCTTCTGTTTTCATAGGGTAAGGATAATGC
>CAZDZU010000094.1:0-6958 GCA_964509995.1 uncultured Eubacteriales bacterium
GGGTCATATAATAAGGTCTGAAGCTACCAAAGGAGTTCTCCGATGAAAAAGACGTTTAACAAGTTAATTTTTCTCACTTTTAATCTCATCTTCTTATTCTTACTGACCGCAACTCCGTCCGTTGCCCAGGAAGAGCAGATAAGACCGGCCCTGCTGGGCCAACCAATGCCGGATTTCGCCCTGCCTTCCTACCAGGGGTCTGAAGTTCGCCTTTCCAGCCTGAAGGGAAAGAACGTGATGCTAATCTTCCCCCGTGGTTATGCCGCTCCTGACCGCTGGTGCACAATCTGCAACTACAAGTATGTAGAGCTGGTGGAACTGGAAAAAGCCAGTCAGATCCGCAAGAAATACAACCTGGAAATTCTCATAGTCCTTCCCTATCCCCGCGAGACCGTCAAGGTCTGGCTCGAAGTCCTGCCCGAGCAGATGCTTAAAATCAAGAACTGGAAGTACCCGGAAAATCTGAACCAGCTCGACGAGAAGGGCAGACAATCAGTTGAACGCTACCG
The DNA here is from genome assembly GCA_964509995.1 of uncultured Eubacteriales bacterium. GTDB lineage: Bacteria > Acidobacteriota > Aminicenantia > Aminicenantales > Saccharicenantaceae > Saccharicenans. The sequence goes on from CAZDZU010000094.1 coordinate 510, forward strand.
CCGCATCTTCCCCAGGGATTTCATGGTCAGCCCGGATAATATACCGACTCCTTTCCCGATTCTGATAGACGCCGACCACCAGGTTTCCTCCGGGCTGGGACTGTTCACCACCTCCTGGGGCGGGAGCCAGGTGGAGCAGAACATGCCGGCGGTGTACCTGATTGACAGTCAGGGAATCCTGCGCTTCAAATACATCAGCCAGAACACCCTTGACCGGCCAGAATACGAATACCTCTTAAAAATCCTGGGAATGATCAAGCAGAAGAAACTGTGAGCCCATCCCGGGGCTTAATCCGGGCTGGTCCGGGCGGCATAATTGAATTCTTTCAGCTTCTGAATGATATCAATAATTATGTCTTCTTTCCCCAATTTAAGGATATCTTCCGGCCTTGTTTCCGGCATAAAAGGTCTTTCCATTGCCTCCAGCTGGGCCTTCTTGTTTTTCCGGCCGGCGGTCCTGAGCAATAATTTAAGTTCCAGGGAGTTGGGTGGAAGCATAATGGTGTAATGGAAATTGTCAATCTTGCTATCGGGGAAATTTATCTGGAGGTGGATGAATTTATTCTTCCGCCGGTCGTATCTGACCTTTATACCCCGCGGCTCTAAAGCCTGCTCCAGGGTTTCAAAAGCCGGCTCCACGATGAACTCGCAGAACTGGTCGAAATGGTCTCGGGTCTCCTGCTGGCATTTTTCTATTATTCTCAGGTCTTCAAAATAGCGGTTGAGTTCCTTCATCCACTTTTCTTCAATCATTTTTCCCATCTCCATAGTTTTATTATGATACCTTTTGCCGTTCCATTTCAACCTTTCAGTACCCCAACCCCCGATTCATCTCTGCAGGGGAGCCAGCAGGAACAACCTGATGTCCATGACGTTGGTCCCGGTGGGCCCCGTTTTAAGAAGGCTGCCGATTTCCTGGAAAAAGCGGTAGGAATCGTTATTCTCGAGAAAAATCTCTGGAGTTATGCCCTTCGCCACGACCTTTTCCAGGCTGTCCGGACCGATCCAGGCTCCGGCCGAATCAGTCGGACCGTCGCGCCCGTCGGTAGCCAGGCTCACCACCAACCAGTCAATGTCCCGGAAATCTTTCTCGCTCTTCAGAATCTCAACCAGGCTGGCCAGGACAAATTCCGTGTTGCGGCCGCCGATACCCCGGCCTTTTACCGTGACCGTCAGTTCTCCTCCGGCTAACAGACAGAAAGCCCGGTTCTGTTCCCGCACCTTCCGGGTAAATTCCCTCAGCCTATTCATGTATCGTCTGGCGACCTCCCTGGCTTCGCCCTGGTCTTCAGAAGTCAAAATAACTGTTTCCAGTCCAAATTGCCGGGCGGCCTCCTTGGCGGCATAAAGGGCCCGCAGGTTATCGCCAATGATTACGGGCTTTACCTTCTCCAGCACCCGGTCGCCCTTCTTGATAGTTTCTTCCCTGAGCCCGGCCTGCCCTTCCTTCAGGACGCGCCTGACGCCTTCCGGACAAGCCTCCCACAGCTGGTATTTTTGAAGGATTGAAATGGCCTGGTCAAAGGTGGTTGAATCATGCCAGGTCGGACCCGAGGCGATACTCTCCAGGTCATTGCCGACAACGTCGGAGACAATCAGGTTGAAAACGCGAGCCGGCCAGGCCGCCCTGGCCAGTCGCCCCCCTTTTACCCGGGACAGGTGTTTGCGCACTGTATTCAATTCTCTTATATCGGCCCCGGCTTTCATCAGAAGGTTTGTGACCTGCCCTTTGTCTTCCAGCCTGAGTCCGTCTTCCGGAAGACAGAGATGGGCCGAGCCACCGCCCGAAATCAGAACCAGAAGCAGATCTCGTTCGGTGAGGGAAAGAGCCAGCTCATAAGCTCTGTGCCCGGCCTTCAGACTCCACTCGTCAGGAAGTGGATGTCCGGCCGGGAAATAACTTAGCTTGCCTTTTTCCAGATGCTCCTGGCTCCCGGTTATAACCGTCGCCTCCAGCCGGTCATCGATAAGGGGAAGCATGGCTTCAGCCAGAGCCAGACCAGCCTTGCCGATGCTTATCATTTTTACTTTCTCAAAATCGACCAGGTTTAACTTCTGCCCGCCAATGACCAGCCTCTGTCCCTCCCGGCTGACGCTCTCGGCCACCAAACGCTCGGGCCGCACGGCGCTCAGCGCCGCCTGTCCCAGCTCCCTGGCCATTTCCTTCAGGTCCAGCACCGGGGAATTGGTCATCATTTCACTCTTCTTCTTTCACTCAGTCTTCGGTTATGGTAAATATATCTGGGTAGAAAAGAATGACAGTCGCCTTAAGCTCGGCCGCAGCCAGAAAAAGCGCCGGCCGGTTTCCCTTCCCGGCAATTCTGACCGTGATTTTCATCTTTGCCCTCATTCTATCCGAACACCGGACCCTGGCGCAAGGCCAGGAATCAGTGATATCAGACGTGGAGCGGAGAATCGAACAGATCAACCAGCAACTTTCCCAGCTCCGGTCCCGTCTGAAAGAAGAGGAAAAAAGGGAGAATTCTCTGCTGTCCTCCCTGGAGAAAATCAGGCTGAACAAAAAAGTCCTGCAGAACGAAATCGAATCCCTGAATCTGAGACGGGTTGTGGTTAACCGTCAGCTCAACAACCTTAAAATCAAGACAGCCGAAACAGAAAAAACCCTGCAGAAGGAAAAGGAGGCGGTGGAGAAAACGCTGGTCACTCTTTACCGTTACGGCCGGCTTGATTTTATGCATTTTTTCCTCAGGACCGGCAACCTGGAAACCTTTCTCCGGGAAAGCAAGAATCTGACCTTTCTGGCCCGCTATCAGGGAGAGGCTATAAACCGCTATCTGAAAACTCTCAATGAAATCCAGACCCTGGAAAAAGAGCTCCAGGAAAAAATGACCGAAGCCGAATCTCTGCTCCAGCAGGCCCGGGCCAACCAGACCCGGCTGTCTGAAGAAGAAAACAGAAATCAGAAATTGCTGGCAGAAATCAAGAAGAACAAGTCCACCTACCAGCAGATGATGTCCGAACTTCAGGAAAGCCAGGAACAGCTGCAGAACCTTCTGAAACGGTTACAGAGCCAGGAGATCTCGCTACCCTCGCCTTTCATCCCCCTCTACGAGAGGAAGGGAAAGCTTCCCTGGCCAATCAACGGCCGGGTCATCACCAGATTTGGCAAAGAGAAACATCCCCGGTTCAACACAGTGACAATCAACAACGGAGTGGAAATAGTCCCGGGCCGGGAAAGAAACATCAAAGCTGTCCACGGCGGACGAGTGGTTTTCGCCGATTATTTCCAGGGCTATGGAAACCTGATCATACTCGACCACGGTCTCTCCTATTATACCCTTTACGGGCATTGCGCCAGCTTTCTGGTCAAAATCGGCGACCTGGTCAGAGCCGGACAGGACATCGCAGTCGTCGGAGACTCAGATTCTCTGAAAGGCGAATGCCTTTACTTCGAAATCCGCCACAAGGCCCGGCCGGTCGATCCCTTGCAATGGCTGAAGAGAAGATGATAGAATTAATTGGTTCTCAAGAAAAACATACTGATTCTTAGTATAAGGCTGAAAAACAATATGAAATTTAACAGGCTTAATGTTTATTTACTGATCATCATCCTGCTGCTGACGGCCCTGCTTTTTCTGGACAAACGTTTCCTTCCGGCTAAGAGTTCCGTTCCCCAGTTCAATCCCGGCAACGCCGAACTGATAAGCACGGTGATGAACTACATCAAAACCGATTACCTGGAAGAGCCCAATCCGGCCAGGATCACCGAAGGTGCCTACCGTGGCCTGATAAATTCTCTGGACCCACTCAGTGCTTACCTGGACAGGGACCTGGCCTCAAGATACCTCAACCGAAAAACCCCGGTTCAGGGCACCGGCCTGATTATTTTCAAAAAATATGGTCTCTTCCCCATGGTTGTGGCCGTCAGGGAAAAATCCCCGGCCGCTCTGGCCGGCCTGAAAGTGGGCGATAATATCAGCGCCATAGACGACCGGAGCACCATGAACCTCAGCCTGCTGGAAACCAACCTTCTTCTGGAAGCCACTCCGGGTTCCGGCGGTCAATCGCCTGTGAAGCTGAGGGTTCTGCGTGGAAGCGAAACTCTGGAAATTGAAGTTAAAAGAGATTTTTTGTACCAGGATGAGCTTAAATTCAGAGCTGGCCCTTCAGGTCTGGTGGTACTGCATCCAACCTCAATTTACCAGGGCCTGTCGGACGAAATCAGCAAAGTTCTCAGAGCCCGCTTGAAAACCAGACCGGCCCCGAAAGCTGCGGTGCTTGACCTGCGCAATTGCTGGGGAGGAGATTACGAGGAGGCCAGAAAGCTGATCAATCTTTTTATAAAGGCGGAAGAAGCGGCCAGCCTTGTAAGCCGCAGCCAGAAACAGGTTCTGGCTCTTCCGGACTCGCCTGCCTTCCCGGACCTCAGGCTTTTTATCTGGGTCAACCAGGCCACCGGTGGACCTTCGGAACTGGTGGCTGGTGTTCTGAAGGACCTGAACCGCGCCCGGACCATAGGCCTGGAAACGCCGGGACTGGCCGGAATCGCAGAATCGTTCCCGCTTTCAGACGGCAGCCTGGCCGTCCTGACCACGGCCGTTTTTTCTCTGAAATCAGGAATAAAACTCTGGGATAATAGCCTTCCCCTGGATGTAAAGCTCACCTATTCTGAATCGATGGACAAGCTTTATCAGGATAAAACCCTGGGTCTTCTTTCTGCCAAAAATTAATGCTTCGAGAAAAAGCCAGACCTACCAGAAAAGTCCCGGACCTTAAAAACAGTTTGAGGGTTCTGGCCGCAGCCCTGACACTTATCGCTCTAATCTCAGCCGTCTGGCTTGACCGTCTCAATTTCAGGCATCAGGAAGTCTCATATCTTCCCTGGCCCGGGGCAACCACGGCGGGAGAAACGACCGCCTCCGGGGCGCCGCCTCAGGCCGCTATCTCGCTATCCGAATTCTTACACCAGCAGCTGACTCAGTTCGGCCTTCCCCCCGAGGCGATAACTGAAGAAAAGACGGACGAGGGGCTGACCTACGTTTCGGCCAGAACCACAGCCAGCGATTATCGGAAGTTCAAAGATGACCTTCTCTCGGCCCTGAAAAAGAAAAAAATCAAAACAGGGTTGAAAATGGAAAAGAAAGGGGCGGGAGAGGTGGCGGTCACCTTCGAACTGCGTCAGAATTCCAGAACCAGAGGCTGGCTGGTCCTTCGCTACCCCCTGCCCGTTAAGGCCGGAAAAACCGTTCAGCCGGAACCAGCTTCTGCTCCCTCCCCGGAAAAGAAGGCCGCTAAGCGGACAGTGGCGATTGTCATCGACGATATAGGAGAAGACCTGAATTTTCTCCAGGAATTGATAAAACTCAAAGTGCCGCTGACCGTAGCCATACTGCCCGACTCAAGCCTGGCCCGGGAGAGCGCCAGACTGGCAGAAAATAACAGCCTGGAAGTAATCATCCATCTGCCTCTTGAAGCCTTCAACAACCACCTCTCCTCGGGCGGGGCCGAAGGTCTGATCACCACCGCTATGAGCCCCCAGGATATCCGGTCCATTCTGGAAAGAGACCTGAGCCTACTGCCACAGGCCCGCGGCTTAAACAACCATATGGGTTCAAAAGCCACCTCCAGCGAAACTCTGATGGAAATCATAATCTCCTTCCTCCAGGAAAAGAACCTGTATTTCCTGGACAGCAAGACCAGCCCCCGCTCGGTGGCTTATGAGCTGGCCCTGAAGAAAAAAGTCCCGGCAGCAGCCAGGCAAGTTTTTCTGGATGCCGATGAAGACCGGAGCCGGATTAAAGACAGGTTGCTCGAGCTATTCAGCCTGGCCAGAAAAAACGGTCAGGCAATCGGTATAGGACATCCTTTCCCGGAAACACTGGAAGTCCTGAAAACCTATCTGCCCCGGGCTGGAGAGTTCGGAATCCAGCTGGCCCCCGTGTCGGCTCTGGTCAAGAAATAGCTCCGCCGATTCGCTCCCGGCCCACCGGGTTTTATGTAATTACATCTATGGCTTTGATCTAAAAGATTTGGCCGGACCGCCGGTCTCTTTCCACCTGCTGGCTCTGGAATTTTCCGCAGGGGATGGGGGTGGAGCGGGGGCAGAAGATGGAGCGCTGTCGTGTGTCCAGCTTACCAATGCAAACCAATAAAGAAACGGAGAGCGAAGGACTTAAATAAGCAGGCACTTCGTCTCTCTTCTGGCGGGCAAAGCGTAAAGCGTTACCCAGGATTGAAGCATGGAGAAAGGGCTGGTGAGAGCCCGCCGCGGCAGGCTCCTCGGTTTTTTTTAGTTATCCTCTCAACATGGTTCCAACTTTATTTTTACTTCACCCCTTCCCCGTTCATTTCTGCTATACTAAATAGGTAGATTCCCGTCAGGGAGGACTAAAATGAAGAAAATACTGTTTCCGGCATTAATTCTCAGTCTGGCAATTTCAAGTCTGTTCCTGCCAGCCTGCAAAAAGATGTCGCCCGAAGAACTCAAG
>CAZDZU010000095.1:0-6926 GCA_964509995.1 uncultured Eubacteriales bacterium
GGAAAAATAGCATTTTTAGCTATAATATATCTGGCCATGATCTTTCTGGCCATCATGGCCCTGATTACGAGGGATTAACATGCTGACCAAATTGACTAACTGGTCCCGGCTGAAATCGCCCTGGATTCTGCATTTAAATACGGGAGCCTGCAACGCCTGCGATATCGAAGTCGTGGCCGCTTTGACCCCCCGATTTGACGTGGAGAGGTTTGGCATCCTGCTTAAAGCCACACCCCGGCACGCCGATGTCATCGTCTGCACCGGTCCGGCAACCAGGCAGATGAAGGACCGGCTGATCAGGATTTACGAACAGACGCCGGACCCGAAATTTGTGATCGCTGTCGGCGCCTGCGCTATGTCCGGTGGCGTCTACCGCGGAGCCTATAATGTTCTCGGGGGGATCGATCAGGTCATTCCGGTAGACGTATACATTCCGGGATGTCCGGTTCGCCCCGATGCCGTCATCGACGGAGTGGTTAAACTCCTGAATAAGCTGAAGGGATGAGGTCAAAATGAACGACCAGGTATTGATAGATAAAGCCAAAGCCAGTCTGGGAGACAGGGTGGAGATTACCAACCCGGCTCCCCGGCGCATTTTTATCAGGGTAAAGGCGGACGACCTGCTGGCCGCCGTCGGCTGGCTAAAAAATGAAGCAGGCTTTACCCATCTGTCCACCATCAGCGGGGTGGATCTGGGGCAGAGCTTCGAGATTCTTTATCACTTTGCCAACAACTTTATCTGTGTCACCATCCGGACGGAAATTTCCAGGGACCATCCTCTGCTTCCCAGCATCTGCGAACTAATTCCCGGGGCTGTACTCTACGAGCGAGAGCTGCAGGATATGTTCGGGATAGTCGTCCAGAATATTCCCGATGGCCGTCCTCTGGTTCTGCCCGACGACTGGCCGTCCGGGAATTTCCCTTTGCGTAAAGACTGGAAATACGAAAGACCGCCGGAGGTCATTCCTGGAGGGAAGAAATGAAGTTTCAGATACCGATAGGACCGCAACATCCGGCCTTAAAGGAACCAATCGGTTTGCGGATGACCGTCGAGGGAGAAGTAATCCGCGATGCCGATATCAGGCTCGGTTACAATCACCGCGGCCTGGAAAAACTGGCCGAGCAGAAGACCTGGATTCAGAACATCTACCTGACCGAGCGTATCTGCGGCATCTGTTCCCATTCCCACACCACCTGCTATGTCCAGGGTGTTGAAAAGTTGATGGAGCTTGAGCCGCCGAAGCGGGGTCTCTACATCCGGACCTTGGTGGCGGAGCTGGAAAGGATACACAGTCATATGCTCTGGCTCGGAGTTGCCGGGCACGAAGCCGGTTTCGACAGCTTCTTCATGTACACCTGGCGCGACCGGGAAATAGTCATGGATATCCTGGAGACCATAAGCGGCAACCGGGTGCATTACGGCATAAATACCATCGGCGGCGTCCGCCGTGACCTGGATGAACAGCAGATAAAACATATCTTAGATTCACTGGAAATCCTGCGGAAACGAAGCGAATATTACAAAAATCTGGGAACCAACGAGCCCAGCTTCGTGGCCAGGTTAGCCGGGGTTGGTTACCTGTCGAAGGAAGACGCCATTGCCCTGTGCGCGGTCGGGCCCACCCTCCGGGCCTCCGGCGTCCCGATGGATGTCCGCAAGGATGACCCCTATGCAGTCTATGACGAGATTCCCTTTGAAGTCTGCACCGCCGACACCTGCGATGTCCTGGGGCGGACGGTGGTCCGGATCAAAGAGCTGTTCCAGTGTTATAACATCATAGAATATCTGCTGAAGAACCTGCCGGCCGGTCCGGTGGCCGTCCGGGCTCCGAGAAGAGCCAAGCCGAACGAGGTGGTCAGCCGCTATGAAGCCCCCCGCGGCGAGAACATTCACTACATAAAAAGCAACGGCACCGATAAGCCGGAGCGGCTCAAAGTCCGGGCTCCCACCCTCGGCAACTATGCGGCCACCATCAAGATGCTCAAGAACGGCTTTATCGCCGACGTCCCGCTGATTTTCGCCGCTATCGATCCCTGCATCTGCTGCGGCGAGCGGGCGGTGTCGCTGGTCGATGCCCGGACCGGGCAGGAAAAGATTATTTCCATGAACGCCTTAAAAAATCTCAGCCTGAAAGTAACGGCTGGTAAGGCAAGAAAGAGGGAAGCAGAATGGCCACTGTGAATACTCTGATCTATCTCATCATCTATCCCGGTCTTCTGTTCTTATTCCTGTACTCGACCTTCGTTGAGTGGTATGACCGAAAACTTTATGCCCGTTTTCAGAATCGGATGGGCCCGACCCATACCGGCCGGTTCGGCCTGCTGCAGCCAATCGCCGATTTCTTCAAGCTGATGGCGAAAGAAGATATCATCCCGGAAAGGGCAGACCGGAAAATGTTCTCCGTGCTGCCGGCGGTGGGGCTGGCCATTGTCTTCACCGCCATGCTGCTGCTCCCGATCTGGAATTACAGCCTGGACCGACCATCTGTTATTTCCTTCAACGGCGACCTGATTGTCCTGCTTTATCTTTTAAGCCTGCCGACCTTCATCTTCTTCCTGGCCGGCTGGTCATCCACCAACCTGTTTTCAACCATCGGCGGAGCCAGGGTCCTGACCATGCTTTTCGGTTACGAGGTGCCCCTTTTCCTGGCCGTGTTAAGCCCGGCGGTGCTGGCCAATTCCTGGCGGCTGGCAGAAATTGCCGCCTTCTACCGACAGCGTCCGGCCTTGGCCCTGATCAACCTTCTGGGTTTTGTCATCGCCCTGATCTGTGTCCAGGCCAAACTGGAAAGGACTCCGTTTGACATTCCGCATGCCGAAACCGAAATCGTCGGCGGAACCTTTACGGAATATTCCGGAAAGAAACTGGCTATTTTCCGTCTGATGATAGACGCTGAAATGGTGGTGGCGGCCGGTCTGCTGGCAACCGTCTTCCTCGGCGGCTTTCCGGGCGGAGCCTTCCTGGGGCTGATAAATTTTATTATTAAAACCCTGATTGTCATCTTCTTTCTTTCTCTGCTCCGGGCCACCACCTCCAGAATCAGAGTCGACCAGGTGGTCAGTTTTGCCTGGAAATACATGGCCCCGCTGGCCATACTGCAGCTATTAATCGTCATCCTGGTAAAGGGGTTAATCTCATGAAGATAGGCGTCTTTATCCCTGAACTTCTCCGCCACCTGTTTAAGAAACCGGCCACTGTAGATTACCCGTTTCAGAAACTGGAGGTGCCCAGGGATTTCCGGGGTTCGTCCTATCTGCGTCCGGAACTGTGCATCGTCTGCCGGGCCTGCGAACGCGACTGTCCGGCCGAAGCCATAGAAATCACGGCCACCAACGAAGCCGAGAAAAGGTTCCGGATGGTCATTCATAACGACCGCTGCATCCACTGCGCCCAATGTGTGGACTCCTGCCCGACAGAGGCCATGCTGATGGATACCCGGTTCGAAATCTCCGACTATGACCGTCACAACCTGAAGATGGAATGGGAATACGTCCGGGCGGTGGTCAAACCCAAGTCCGAACCCAAGAGTTCATAGAATCCGGCCTGAGGCTGGCTTGATTTCTTTTCCAGCCGGGAATAAATTAAGACAGGACCGAAACCAGAAAAGGGAAGGGCGGATGCCTGAGCGCTGGGTTGAATTTCTCAATAAAGAACTTAAGGGGGCAGAGCGACTTCTGGTGCTGGGCACCGGAAACGCCCTGAAGGCCGACGATGCGGCCGGACTTCTGGTGGCCAGCCTGCTCGACCGACGCCTCAACCGCCGTCAGAAAACCAGAGTGAAGGTGCTGCGGGTCTATGAGTTACTCGATGCTTATAACCGCCGGATCAAGCGGCTTAAACCCTCTCACCTGATTATCGTCGATGCCCTTGATACCGGACGCCAGCCCGGGTCCATCATGGCTGCCAGACTGGAGCCGGGGCGCAGAAAAAAGAAAAAAATCAGCAGTGAATTCTATTTTTTGCTGGAAAAATTGAGCGCCGACTCCGCCTGCCGTATATATTTTCTCGGAATTCAGCCGGCGCTGCTCGATTTTGGACATCCGATCTCGCCTCCGGTCAAGGAAGCCTGCCGGAAGGTTTCCGAATACATAGCCACCCTGAGCCTGGGCCAGCGCCGCTGAGCCTCAGATCTTCATAGGCATCAGCACGTAAAGATAAACCCCTCTGGTTTCTGATTCGGGCTTGATGAGGACGGCGCTGTTTTCGTCCTTTATTTCAAAAATTACGCGGTCAGCAGTAACCGTTCCCAGGAAATCAAGCAGATACTGAGAGTTAAAGCCAATCTCCAGGTCCTTACCCTGATAGTCGACCGGGAGTTTATCCCTGGCTTCTCCGAATTCCGGGTTAGAAGAAAACAGCTTAAGCTCGCCAGGTTTCAGGTCGAATTTGATGCCCTTGGACTTCTCCGACGAAAGAATTGAAACCCGCTTGATAGCTGTCACCAGAGCCTCTTTTTCTATGTTCAATATATTAGGGTTATCCTTCGGCATAACTGCCTGATAATTGGGAAACTTGCTTTCTATGATCCTGCTGATCAGCATTCTGTTGTTGACCCGGAAAAACAGGCTGTTATCGTCATAATCAAATTCCAGCCGCTCGTCTTCAAATTTTTTAAGCTCGTTCAGAGTCTTTTTGGAAATAATCTGGTTGACCTCTTTCTCCACCTTTAGATCTTCAAACTCTCTTCTGGTGTAAGACAGACGGTGACCGTCAGTGCTGACGAGCTCCAGCTGGTTATTCTTGATGGCCAGAAGGGCACCGTTCAGATAATAACGCTGCTCCTGGGTAATGGCCAACAGCCCACAATCGATCATCTCCTTAAACTCAGACACCTTCCAGGAAATTGCGCGCTCAAAGGTTGAATCCTGAATGGCTGGAAAATCCTCTTCCGGTGCCGTCAGAACTTTGATCTCGCTTTCCCCGGACCTGACCACCAGATGCTCTTCTTTCTTAACAAATTCTATGTTTTGATCCTCAGGCAGCAGCTTGATGAAATCAAATAGCTTCCGCCCGTTTACTGCTGCTTTCCCCTCCTGCCTGACCTCGGCCTCAAAATTCGTTTTTAATCCAACCTCAAGGTCAGTCCCCATCAATTCCACTCTTCCTTTTCCAGCTTTTATCAGAACATTGGACAGGATGGGCATGGTTGTCCTTTTTTCCACAATCCCCTGGAGTAGACCTAATTCATTAATAATATTGTTTTTAGTGGTTGAAAACTTCATTTTTTCCACCTTTCTTCATCGTCAATAATATAATTTAAAATTATAAAAAGGCAATAAAAAAAATATAAGAAAGAGGGGTTAATATGTGAAAAAGTTTAGCCTTCTGTATTGATTTCATCACTTTAGGAGATTGACCAGGTTGTTGATTTCTCTGTTTAATTCCTGGTCGTGCTCTCTTAATTTCTCGATTTTTCTTATGCTGTGAAGGACAGTGGTATGGTGTTTGCCGCCGAATTTCTTTCCGATCTCGGGAAGAGAGCTATCAGTTAACTCCTTGGCCAGGTACATGGCCACCTGTCTTGGAAAGGAGACTCGCGGAGAGTTATTTTTTGATTTTAGCTCCGAGGGTTTGATTTTGTACTGGGTGCAGACAACTTTCTGTATTTTTTCCACAGTGATAATATTGGCCGAGGCGTCGAGCAGGCCCTTGAGGGCTTCTCTGGCCAGCTCCAGGTCTATTCTTGAACCTTTGAGAGAGGCAAAGGCTATGACCCGTCTCAGGTAGCCTTCGAGCTCTCTGATGTTGGAATGAACCTTGTCGGCGATATAGAGGGCGACCGGTTCCGGCAGGACTATGTTTTCCATTTCGGCTTTTTTCTTCAGGATGGCGATTCTGGTTTCTATATCCGGCGGACGGAGGTCGGCGATCAGCCCCCACTCAAAACGAGAGCGGAAGCGGTCCTCCAGATGAGGAATATCCTTCGGCGGGCAGTCGCTTGAAATCACGATCTGCTTCTGGCTGTCATAGAGATGGTTGAAGGTGTGGAAGAATTCTTCTTTGGTTCTTTCCCGTCCAGAAATATAATGGATATCGTCCATCAGCAGAACATCCACCGCCCGGTATTTCTGCCTGAACTCCAGGATCTTGCCATACTGCAAATGGTTTATAAGCTCGTTCATGAAGCGCTCGGTGGTCACGTAGAGGACTTTGAGACGGGCGCTGGTGTGCATAATCTGATGTCCGATGGCATTCATCAGGTGAGTCTTGCCCAGGCCGGCCCCGCCGTAAATATAAAGCGGGTTGTAAGATTTAGCCGGGTTCTTGGCCACGGCCACCGCCGCGGCATGAGCGAATTGATTGCAGTTGCCGACCACAAAATTTTCAAAAGTATAGTTTGGATTCAGGTTGGCTATCTGGGTAACTGCCTGCTGCAGTTTTCTTTCTTCTGGCGAATTGCGGAGAAATGAAGCCGGGGTTTCGTCGTAGATATATTTTATATCGAAGCTTCTGTTGAACAGTTCCTGGCAACATTCATTTATCAGGCGGGAATAGTGGAAACTCAGCCAGTCCTTGAAATAAGCATTCGGAACCTTAATATATAGTATTTCCCCATCTTCGCCGATATAGGAGGTGGGCTCAAACCAGGTCTCGAAAGCCTGAGCCTCCACCCGGTTTTTGACCGCGGCCAGTATCCTGTTCCATGGATTGACTTTATCTTCAAACTTCATGACGCGCCAAAAGATTTCCACAGAAATATTCACAGCTGTGGAAAACGCCCCCGCCGATAATCAGGGTGGGGGAAACGTGAAAAATATTACCACCCGGGAGCTTAAAATTCAAGAAATTTTTTTTATCAGACTTAAAAAAAACCGAACTCCTGATGAGAAATGCCCATTATTCTTTTTTGAGCCTTCATGGGCTCGCGCCGGCCGGCGAACCCGGGTCCCGTCGACGCCGGGTCGAGCTAAAAAAATTGTGGACC
>CAZDZU010000096.1:0-6919 GCA_964509995.1 uncultured Eubacteriales bacterium
ACCATAAATATATTTTTTTCATTTTTCACCCCACGTCATATTTAGTGCATAAAACGTGCCAGCCTGGCCTGACTGCCTCGCCTGTTGTCCTGCCTTAGTAGAGCCCTGGCCTGTCCTGTTCAGGCTACTTCTGACACCCCTATAATACACCCCGAGAGCCATGCTTTCCAATCTGTTAAACAGGAATTCCGGCCGGCTCAACCCCTGAGAGACTTCCACTCAATCCTGACTGGTCTTCAGGCTTAGTTTTCAGGTCAAGCCTGCTGAGGTCCCCTGTCCCGGGGCCATCTCTGCCTTTGCGATGAACACGGGCTTATAATCAGCAAAATCAGATAGAAAGTCTGCAGTTCTTAAACGCCCTCAGACAGGAGCTGAAGCAGGCGCCAGACGCCCGGGTCGGCTTAAGATTACCCCAATCCCCATCAACTTTTACCGACGATGTTGATTATCAACACCAAAGACGGGTAGAATAATAACAGAATGGATAAGTCAGCTAAACTGCAGGAACAAATCCAGAGACACCTGCCCGGAGTTATTGCCGTGCTGGTAGCCATCTGGTTGCTTTTGCCATTCATAAAGATTGACCGGTCTGATTATGCTCAGGGAAAAATCCTGATTTACCGGCTGGCTTTTGGCTTGATGATCATGATCATAATGCTGGGCAAGATGGGGTTTGATGTTTTCTTCCCTCAGGGAATTGCCCGTCCCGTATCCAACGCCAAATCAGTCGTTTTCCTCATACTGGGAATATTGCTGCTGGCTTTTGTGGTTTACATCATCATCCAGGCAGGTTCTCTTTTTATGAGCAGCTACCCCGACACTTCAGAATTCGGTCAGTAAGCAACCGGCACCGCCCCGCCCTCTTTCTTCAGTTTTCTTAAATCAGGGATTCGGTTGGCGAAGGGATTTTAGAGCTAATTTTTCACCCGGCTTTAACTATTTTTTCTATACCGGCGAACCACAGGATATAACACCGCTCAGGGCAGAAACGCTATTACTGGAATAATTCTCTATTTCTGACTGCCAGGAAAATGGCCGCCAGCAGGTAAAGAGCTGTCACCAGCCCCTCAGTCAGCGGGGCGAGTTCAAAAAGCTGTCCGGTAAAATTTATCATAAAATGAAACAGGATGGCCGCCAGGGTGCTGCGCTGGTTCTTATAAAAGATATAGGTAAAGATTACCGATTTTGGAAAGAGGTCCAGAAAATAGAAAGCCAGGAGCAGAGGGTTCCCTGCTTTGGCCTGAAGCGGATATCCCTTGACCATAAAAAGCGGAATATGCCACAGAGCCCAGACGGCGGCAATTAGAAGACTGGCCTGCAATCCCGACATCCGGGATTTTAGCTTGTCCAGCCAGTAGCCTCTCCAGCCCAGCTCCTCGGGAAAGGGCCCTATGAAGAAGGTATAAAATATGAACACCAGAATCGAAGGGATATGGGCCCGGACCTGGGGAACCAGCCTGAGCTGTCCCGGAGATTCTCCCAGCAAAAAAGACAACAGAATCGCGACCAGGGTGAGGGCCGGGGGCAACAAGAAAATTACCCGCCAGCTACCGCTGCTTATAAGAGTCGGGTCAAACACCCGTCTCCAGTAGTCCCAGTGATATTCAGCGTCTTCGCTCAGCAGGATGAAAGCCAGAGCCACCGCTGCCGGAACCAGCAAACCGGCCAGCAATAAGACCTTAACTGCCAGATTCTCAATTCCCCGACCGGTGGATACAGCCAGAAGCCAGGGTGTCCAGGTCAGGGCCAGGATAAAAGGTATGTATAAAAACGGGTTGAGGTGAATCTTCTTCGAAAACATCATCCGCTCCTCATCCGGGATCAGCCAGTTCTTAAAATACAAAAAAAGCGCTTCTTGTTAAAGAAAAAAATTTCGGCGAACTCCAGAGCAGGAGAGAATCAGGTCACTGACTGTCACCTTGCCCGCAGCCTCTTGAGCCGAGCCAGACCCCATACTCTTTGCCCGAACTGAAATTCGAGCAATCTGGCGTCCTGAATTCACCCGCCACCCGCAGCGTAAGGGGTTCCCCACGGGGGGATCGGTGAGCGAGGACGGAAGGGGGCGCACCGTGACAGGGCCCTCCCTCCACTGAAGCATAAATTCCACCTTCTTTGGACAAAGTCTGCCTCCCGGGCAATAATTTGTAGTATCATATCTTCTCTGAATATTTCTTGTTGATTAAATTATAAACAGAATTTATTCATATGAATGAACGTTCATATATGGAGTCCAGAGATGAAAGCTGTGGTTTTAACCGGACTCAGAGAAGCTCAACTCCAGGAAAGACCTGAGCCCGTCCTCCCCGCCGCCGACTGGGTGTTGCTGAAGACCAGGGTGGCCGGCCTGTGCGGCAGTGATCTTCATTACTTCATTTCCGACTCGGTGGGCGGTGAAAAGGTCCCCTATCCCTGCCTGGCCGGACACGAATGCTCGGCTGAAGTGGTCCGGGTCGCCGAAGGAGTCCATGAATTCAAGCCGGGAGACCTGGTGGCGGTTGAGCCGTCTATTTCTTGCGGGGTCTGCGACCAGTGCCTGGCCGGGCGATATAACACCTGCCGGAAGATCAGGTTTCTGGGACATCCGGGAGAGCTGGACGGTTGTTTTGCCGAATACTTCGCGATGCCGTCCAGAAATTTAATCAGACTGGACTCCTCACTGACTCCGGAGGAAGCCATGCTGGCGGAACCACTATCAATCGCCCTCCATGCCCTGAACCTGGCTGCTCCCGCCAGCGGGGATAAGGTGGGGGTCCTGGGTTCCGGGCCCATCGGCCTGTCCTTGATATTACTCCTGCGGCACCGCGGACTGAGCTCTATCTTTGCCACCGACCGGGTGGAAGCCAGGGTTAAGGCCGCCCTCAGAGCCGGAGCCGCCTGGGCGGCCAACGTTGAGCAGGAAGACATCGTTCAGGAAATTCTGTCCCGCCAGCCGCTGGGACTGGACCTGGTGTTTGAGGTCAGCGGCGACCAGGAAGCCATTGACCAGTCAGTGGCCCTGGTCAGACCCGGTGGCCGGATAATTCAGGTGGGAATTCCTGTTCCGGAGAGAGTCTCTTACCAGATAGCCCGCCTGCGCCGTAAAGAGGTAACTCTGATCAACTCCAGGCGACAGAACCGATGCCTGGAGTCAGCACTCCGGATGATAAAGAACCGAGAGGTTGAGGTGGCCTGGCTGCTTACCCATCGTTTCCGGCCGGAAGAAGCTCAGCGGGCTTTTTCCACCGCCGCTGACCGGCTGGACGGAGTCCTAAAAGCCGCTTTTATTTTTTAATTGATGTTGACCGCTCAGGCCGGCCGGTCGTCATCGAGTTTCACCCCCGGCGCCAGAGCAATTTCCGGACGCTGATACAGGCACCGGTTCTTAAAAAACAAAACCCAGAACCGCCGAGGCTCTGGTCCCGCCAATCTTAAAGTCGACCCCTTCGTAGCTATCACTGGCAGCGCAGTAACTCCCGTTAATCCCGATTAAAATAAATTTCGCCTTGAGGTAAAGCCCGCCTTCCACCAGAAAACCAATCTTGTTCCCGCTGACGGTGATTCCCAGGGCCTCTTCTTCATAAGTCGCCGCAGCCACTCCGCCCCCGATAAAGGCTTTAAGGTGCCCGGTCAGGTAGGGAAAGTAGGCCAGCCCACCACCGAAAAACTGCTGTTTGGAATGGGCCGGCTCGTTCAGTTCCGGAGTGGTGCCATTTTTGCTGAATGTGGAAAACATTCCATAGAGGTAAAAATCGCCGATAACCCGGAAGCCCAGTTTGAATTCCGGCACCATAACTTTGTTTCCGTAAACTTCTTTGTAACCTGAATCGGCCGGGAAAAGATAACCGTAGCTGAAGGACAGCATTACGGTGTCGGCTTTGAGTGGTGGAACCAAGAAAAGAACCAGTAAAGTTAATAAAGGCGGGATTACAAAGATGGTTTTTCGCTTATTATTCCTCATGGTATCCTTTCCCGTTAATTTTTTTAATAATTCTTTCTTTGGTTGATTCCGAACCGGTTCTCTGCTGCCAGGAAGAGCTGATCACCCGACCGTAGCAATCAACGGCCTGAACGGTGTAGATATAACTTTTATCAGTTTCCAGGTACTTATCAATGTACATCAGCTGTCCGGCCGAAAAATCAGATTCCCCGAACGTCTGAACGATCTGGGGGTCGGTGCCGCTGCCCGCTTCCTGCCGGGTCAGGCGGTAGCTATCGACGTTAAAGGGTGCGGACTTGCTGACCTGAATGGTGATTCGAGCATAAGCCCGGCGCAGAATCCAGGCCCTTTCTATCCTGCCCTCCACCTGGATATTCAGGTTGATTTCAGGAATATAACCTGTTCCGCTCAGACCGAGCAGAGCCTGGGGTGTGGACGGGTCGTTGGAATTGATGGCGAAGGTGGCAGTCAGGGGCCCGGTATTATAGGCGTCGAACCTGAAGACGACTTCCCGGCTGCTTCCGGCGTTGATGGTGAAAGGAAAAGTCGTTGCCAGGCAGGAAAAATCCGTCGCCCCGGAGAGCCTGGGGATGGCGCTGACGATCAGAGGCCCGTCCCCGTCGTTATAAATCGTCAGGGTCAGGTCGGCATAAGTGCAGATATTGACCTGGCTGAAGTTAAGGTTGGAAGCCGAAAGGCGAAGCTCGGGATTGGCTCCGGAATACATTCGGAAAGTTATGGGAGTGCTGGAACCGGTAATTTCGGTCACCCCCATGCCGGTTGGACTGCCATCATAACGAATCGTCGCCGGGTAGGTCGAAGGACCGAGCTCCGAGCCGGGCCGGTAAAAATCAGCTGAATTGAAGCCTCTTATTCCCAGCTCAATCTCATCCAGGCCGTCGGCCTGAACCAGCAGCAGCAGCTTGTGGTCGGTATAAGAATTATCGTACAGAAAGTTTGTGCCATAAGAATTAAGTCTGGCGTCAACGTGCCAGACGGCCAGGCCGACATTGCCTCCGTTGACGCTCACCAGCCGGGAGTCATTCCTGGTAGCGTATCTATTCTGCACCAGATAATATTCGTTAAATATATCGCCGCTGATCGCTCCCGGGAAGAAAATCAGGGCTTCAGGATAATCTCCGCTGGCTCTGAGGCTGTAAACCTGACTGCCAGCACTGAAAACGGACGGAGTCAGCCAGTCCAGGACAAACTTGGAAAAGGCGTTGTGGTCATAGCTGTTGGCATCCATCATGTCAAAGCCGCCAACCCCTCCCTTCGGCCCGACCGACGCATCGTAATCATAGTAATCGGGCAGTCCCAGGGCATGCCCCGTCTCGTGAATGGCCACCAGGGGTGTGAACTGGCCATAGGGGTAATTGTAGAGTTCCCACTGCCAGGAATATTTCCGGAGCTTCTTGCCGTCGAGTAAATAACTGCTATCGCTAAAACTTGTCTGATAACCCCACCAGAAAGAAGCCCATTCACCATGAGGCCCGGTCCAGAAAACCAGGAAATAATCAATGTAACCGTCGCCGTCGTTGTCATACTGGGAAAAATCATGTCCCTGACTGTCGTAATAGTTAAGGACTTCTTTGATGAGAGTCTGGCGCCCCTGGGTTGTTTCTTCCACCTGAGAGCGGTTATAAGCGGTAGTGTACCAGCCGAGGACATTTCCCTG
The DNA here is from genome assembly GCA_964509995.1 of uncultured Eubacteriales bacterium. GTDB lineage: Bacteria > Acidobacteriota > Aminicenantia > Aminicenantales > Saccharicenantaceae > Saccharicenans. Next base: position 5,595 of record CAZDZU010000096.1, read on the forward strand.
AATATCCAGCTGGCTGTAGGAGGCCCGGGAATAATAAGCTCTCATGGCTTCGTAGGGATAATTGGGATTAGATATGTCTTCGGTGCCGAAAAGATTCTCAGCAATGAAATCTGCTCCGGTGACCGGAGCGTAATCCTGAAAGGCAATCAGGATGGCCAGAACCTTAACCTGTCCTCTGGTGGGCATCCCCCGGCGGTTCGGGGGCGGGGCCAGCAGGCGGTCTATTTGCTGCGGACTCAAGCCCTGAGCTTCCAGGGCCAGGCGCTTCACCCGGTAATTAAGATGGGCCACCAAATCCGGGTCCATCCGGTGATTGCCGATCTCTCTGGCAGCAGCCACCCTGGCCGCATAGGTACCATCCTGCCGGTATTTCTGGATCTGTTCCCTGGTCGGCGGTTCCAGAGCCCGGAGGCCGGCTGTCAGCAGCAGAAGGCAGGCCAGTGATAGAAGCAAAATCTTTTTTTGAGTCAGCACGAGCTTCCTCCCCTCTTCACTTTTTCTCAACCTCAGCTCTATTATCCTGATTGAGGCTCTGCTGTCAATTAATAATTTTGACGGCGGCGACCGGAACTCGTCCCGCGAACATCAGCCGGTTTGAGACTGTTCCCTGACCAGCAGTCTACACCGCGGCTGTAATATCAATAAATCGTTTCCGGGCAACAAGATTCCCGCTTCATCCTCCGGGCCTCTGTCCGGGATTTTCAGAAAGTAAGGCCGCGGTCGCAAATTTTCTTTGTTTATCATCTTTCAATTTGCGTATAATATCCCTGATTAGCCGAGCTGGCAAAAAGCGAAAAAACGGATGTGAGGAGCGCAAGATGCAACTTCACTGGCTGGATCTTTCAGTCTTCATATTCTTTTTCATCGTGGTCGTTTCGGTCAGCATGTACAAGAGCCGCAAGGAGCGGACGGGAACCGATTTCTTCCTGGCCGGAAGGGGCCTGGTCTGGCCGCTGATCGGCTTTTCGCTGATAGCAGCCAACATTTCCACCGAACATTTCGTCGGGATGTCGGGGCAGGCTGCGGGAATCGCCGGGATGGCTGTGGCCAGCTATGAGTGGATGGCCGCCATCACCCTGGTTTTTGTGGCTCTTTTTTTCCTGCCGAAATTCCTGCGCAGCGGCATCTATACCATTCCTGAGTTTCTGGAATACCGCTACAACCCCGCTGCCCGCGGCATCATGGCCTTCTACATGATTCTTATGTACATTCTGGTCAGCATCGCGGCCGTGGTTTATACCGGAGCCCTGGCCCTCCACACCATCTTTGACTTCGACCTGGTAAAAGCCGTCTGGCTCATCGGCCTCATAGCCGCAGTTTATACC
>CAZDZU010000097.1:0-6901 GCA_964509995.1 uncultured Eubacteriales bacterium
GACATGAGTATCCTGATCGACCGCAATTCCAGAGTTCTGGTCCAGGGGCTGACCGGAAAAGAAGCCACCTTTCACGCTCAGAAAATGCAGGAATACGGCACCAGGCTGGTGGCCGGAGTGACCCCCGGGAAAGGTGGCCTGAAGCACCTGGGGCTTCCGGTCTTCAACACGGTAGAACAGGCAGTGAGAGCTGAACATCCCGACGTTTCGATAATTTTTGTGCCACCGCTGGCTGGAGCCGAGGCTATCATGGAAGCGGCTGCCGCGGGGATTAAACTTATCGTCTGCATTACAGAGGGCATTCCTGTTCTGGATATGCTCAGGGCCAAAAGCTGGCTAATAAGATATGGAGCCAGTCTTGTCGGCCCCAATACCCCGGGTCTGATTTCTCCGCGGGAGAGTAAGGTCGGGATAATGCCCGGCCACATTCACCGGCCTGGCCCGGTCGGTATCATTTCCCGCTCTGGAACTCTGACCTATGAAGCCGTGCAGCAACTGACGGCGGCCGGGTTGGGACAGAGTACAGCCATAGGGATTGGGGGTGACCCGGTAATCGGTCTGAAATTTGTAGATTTGCTGAAAATGTTCAGGGATGATGAGCAAACCGAAGTTGTGGTGATGATTGGTGAAATCGGCGGCCAGGCCGAAGAAGAAGCTGCTGATTACCTGAAAGTTTCAACTTATCCCAAGCCGGTTCTGGCCTATGTGGCCGGCCTGACCGCTCCTCCGGGCAGGCGACTGGGACATGCCGGAGCTATCATCGAAGGAAGGCAGGGGGCGGCTGCAGAAAAGATCCGCCGCCTGAAAGAAGCAGGAGTTAAAATCATAGACAACCCGGCCCGAATCGGACTTATGACCGCAGAAGCACTGGCTCTAAAAAACTAAAATTACAGCTATCCTCGAAATTTATATATTTCTGACGGAGGGGTGATCAGCATCATAAATAATCTATTGCCAGCCAAAGCCAGAGACCTTCAGCGGGTTCTGGAAAATTTAATTTTCCAGCTGGCCGGTCCACTGGCAGCCGACTTAAGAGTTACTATCAGGAGCGGGCCGTCACTCCAGATGGTTTGAAGTTCGGCGCCCTCAACAGTTTCTTCATCCAGTTTCCACCCCGGCGGAAGGTGAATATAAAGGTCATAAGGATCGCCGGCTGTTAACTGACTCCTTCCGGACAATTCTCCATCCCTCCAGTTCATATCCAGCACATCCGGTCCGCCACCAGTTAGATGCCGGCTCGTGGCCAGAAGTTGAGGATGGCTCATCCGGTCACGAATGATGAAACACTGAGAACGGTAGCGGGGATTTAGCGGTCCAGGGTCAAAGCCCCCGCTGAAAATTCCGACCAGCTTCTTTGACCAGAATTCAAAAACGATGTACTCTCTCTGGCCGTCAAGCCCAAGGTCTGAGAAATTCACCTTCTTCTCGCTCTCTCCTGTTCTTCCGAGAACCATCCAGCTCTCAAAGGCACGGACAATTTCCAGCAACCACAAATCGCAGGACGGCCTGAGGCTGGCATCAAAAGGCCTGGGCCCTGAACCGCTCACCTCTTCATCCACCTGGTCGAGTAATCCGGAACGCGAGGGGTCAACATCAAAAATCTGTCCGGGGACTGTCCAGAGAACCGGAGCGGCTCTCCGGGCCGGCTCGATTGCTTGAGTCTGATAGACAGCCGGTTTGTCTGTAAGCAGTAAAATGGACCCGGTAAGAGAGGTGACCAGAAGTGAACGGTATCTTTCTTCATCGAGCTGAATATGGTCGGGGTCGTTGCGCCAGACGACATTATTCCAGGAATTAAACTGAGCCAGCCCGGCATAAGAAAATCCGTCAGTGCCGATGCGGCAGCCGTCCAGCAGACCTACCAGTTCCGGTCTTATTCCCCAGCAGCCAAGGAGATACGATTCCGGTCCTATTTCTTCTCTTATGACTTCCACATAGTTTCTGAAAGCCAGCTCCGGGTCTATCTTTTTTTGATTGAAATGCCGGCGGTGGGCGTTGTAACCCTCATAACGCAGATGACGCAGGGCATCAACCTTGAAATATTCCCAGCCCTGGTTCTTCAGGCCACGATAAATGGGCCTGACGACAGACTCCAGGGCTGGCTTTACTGAACCGTCAAGGCTGTACTCAACCCAGTTACCTCGACCCGGACGCCCGGAGTCATCGCTAACGAACCAGCCCGGGTGAGCCCGGACAAAATCATCCTGTTTGAAGGCGACGTTGGTCCAGATACCCGGCACCAGGCCCTTCCCCTTGATGTATGAAGCCAGGAAGGAAAGCCCGCGAGGAAACTTTTCGTTGGCCTGAAGCCATAGCTCCGGCTTTCCCTCTCCTCTTTGATATCCGTCATCAATCTGTAGAACTCTATAGCCAAAAGGAAGGAGCTTCTCAGCTAAAGTATCAGCCGTTTCCAGTATGTCGGCCTCGGTCACCCGGTCATAGAAAGCAAACCAGGAGATCCAGCCAGACACCGAATCCCGCTTCAAGCGGTAGGTCCAGGGCTTAAAATATTTCAGTCCGCGGTGAAGCCGGTAATAGGCAGGTCTGAATCTGAGAATTATTTCTCCGCCAGAAGCTTCCACTCGATAAACAGATTTGTCCGGTTTTTCAGATTCCGGAATAATCTCAACCAGCGGTCCGGCGTCTACGGAAAGAACCCAATCGTGCCGGCGGTCATAGACGGCCCGGTTTAACCGGCTGCGGCTGAGACCGGATACGTGCCTGACTATCGCCGGTGACGAATGGCGGCGCTCTGCTTCGCAGGGAAAGGACTCAGCCGAGGCCAGGACCCGGGCGTTTAAATTTAATTTGCTTCCCCGGGCTGCGGTCAGGGCCAGCACCCCGGTCAGTTTTTCCCCGTCTCGAAAAATATTCCGGGTAACAGAAAATTCTCCGCCGCCAGTTATGACCTCTCCGGAAAATATTCGTTCTCCACGGTAATCAATTATTACCTGCGGCCCGCTGATTTTGATTTCAGGAGGGAGGTCAAAGGATTCGGCTGTCTCTGAAATCCGGTTGCAGGCTGGAAAAAGCCAGCAACAGGCCATAATAAGCAGAATCAGGACCGCCTTTTGACAAGCCGGAAAAGATCGCCTGAATGACCGGCTAACGTTCCTGCCACCAAGACCGCATCTTATCATCTGAGGCATTCCTTGTTAGAAAAATTTTTTTGATCTGACCCGTCAGAATTTAACCAGAAGTTTTCTGGCCAATCATAAAACACCTGATCGCCTGGTGTCAATTTGAAAGGATGGCGAAGGTAAAATTAATGATTAAATTTTTTCGGGCCTTTGGTTCTTTCCGCCAACGACCAGTCTGACCGGAACTGCCGGGCGCTGACGGTTAAAACCAGATACCGGCGTGTAATTTTCTCTGGCCTGTGATATAAAATTAAATATAGTAAATAAATCAAAGGAGGGCCAATGATAAATTCAGTTTTGATAAGATCGACCTTCAAGCCTGCAATCAGGCTGGTTCCTGTATTTACAATTTTTATCTGGTGTTTTCTTCTCTTCCCGGGTCTGAATATTGCTCAGCAGACAACTTCTCCCCCATCCCTGTCCATAGAAAAGATAAGAGACAACATTTATATAATCAAGGGCGGTTCTGGAGCCAATTGTTTTTTAATTGCCGGAAAAAAGCATAACCTGCTGATCGATGCCAAGATGACGCCCGAATCGTTCAGGGATATGCTGGCCGAAATCCAGAAGACATCTCCCCTTCCGCTTGGCCTGATCATTCTGACTCACAGCGACGGGGATCATGTTAACGGTTTGAGGGGGCTTGAGGAAAAGGTCAGAATTCTGTCCCACCAGAAAACCTATGAAGAAATGCTACCGGCGGTGGAACAGATGCCGGAACTAAAAGACACGCTGCCCTCCGAAACCTACGAAGGCAACCGGCTTATGGATTTTGAGGGCACCAGGCTGGAACTGAAAAATTTTGGACCTGCCCATACCAGCGGCGACACCATAATCTTCATACCGGAAAGCCGGGTAGCCATAGTCGGAGATCTGATGTTTTACGGCCGCGACCCGCTCATTCACAAGCAGAAGAAGGGCACCTTTTTTGGTTACCTGAGGACCCTGGAGTTGATGCTTGACTATAAACCACAGATTGAAACATTTTTATCAGGTCATGCCGAACCGGCGGGTCGCAAGGAAGTCTCCGCACTTATTGCCAGTCTTAAAGAGAAAGAAGCCCGGGTCAGGGAAATGATGGCCGAGGGTAAGAGTCTTGATGACATCAAAGCGGCTCTTGGAGTGCAGCCGCCACCGGCCGGATCCCAGGTCAGACGGCCGCCCCTGGTGGAGATCATCTATCAGGAAATAAAGGATAAGAAATAAGCTGTAATTAAAAGACCGCCGGAGACTGATTCTGGTCGGACAATTCTTTTCAGGTTCCTTGATTTTCCCCGGCGCTTGTCTGGAGATATAAGATGAAAAAGATTAATTTATTGGCTTCAAGAAGGGGCTGGGCTATTTTTTTATTTCTGGTAATTCTCCTGCTCGCTGGTTGCAAGGCCAAGCGGCAGGCTTCTTTTTCGGTTAAAGGCGAGAACATCATCACCTACCCCTATTCCGACCCGGACCCCATTCCGGTCTTCGCCCGCTCATCTCTCTGGGGTTCCGGTTCTAAAATTTATCCTTATTTTGTTTTCAATGGATTCAGCCAGGAATCCAGACCCCAGGAATGGACTGTGATCAGGCTTAAAAATAAATACCTTGAGGTTTCGATTCTGCCTCAGGTAGGCGGGAAGGTCTGGGGGGCTCTTGACAGAAAGACCGGCAAAGAATTCCTCTATACCAATAGAGTACTTAAATTCAGAGAAATTGCCCTCCGGGGACCATGGACCTCGGGTGGAATTGAGTTTAACTTCGGGGTCATAGGACATGCGCCCTCCACAGCCACTCCGGTCGATTATCATGTCCGGAAGAAACCTGACGGCAGCCTGGTCTGCACGGTCGGCAATTATGACTGGCCTTCACGGACGCGCTGGCAGGTGGCCATAACTCTGCCTCCCGACCGAGCCTATTTTGAAACCGCTTCTCGCTGGACAAACCCGGGGCCCTATCGCCAGTCTTACTATGCCTGGATGTGCGCCGCCATTAAGGCCACCCCCGACCTGAAATACATATTTCCGGGAAAATTTTTTATTGGCCATGATTATTCGAGCCCTCTGGAACCCTGGCCGATAGACAACCAGGGACGAGACCTGTCCTGGTACAGAAACAACAACTTCGGAAGCTCCAAAAGTTATTTCGTGGTCGGAACTTATGACCATTTTTATGGCGGCTATTACCGCGACAGCGATTTTGGCTTCGGGCATCAGGCTTATTATTCTGATATGCCGGGCAAGAAGGTCTGGATCTGGGACCTGAGCCGGGCCGGTGAAATCTGGGTGGATTTACTGACCGATACCGACGGCCAGTATACCGAGCCCCAGGCCGGGAGGCTCCTGAATCAATCCGACCATGGAGTTTTCTTTCCCGGCCTCTCCGACACCTGGCAGGAAATCTGGTTTCCTTATAGCGGCATCGGTCCTCTGGCCGGGGCCAGTCCAGCTGTGGCTATAAGCCTTAATCCCGACGGAGATCACCTGGAGCTCGGGATATATGCCCTGCAGGAAATCAGAGAAACTCTGGTAGTTAAGGAAAAAGGTCGCCAGATATATCGCGGACCGATAAACCTTAAGCCAGCCCAAAAAATTATAATCGAGCTAAAAGACGTTTCAGACCCGGCCCAATTGAGCCTCTCCCTGGGACAAAAAATAATCCATCAGGCAGCGAAAGACCGGGAATTGAGCCGTCCGTTTAGGTTCCACAACCCAAGTGGAGATTCGGCTGAAGCCCTTTTCCTGACTGCTCAACCCTTTGAAAACGAAAGGAATTACAGCGCAGCCCTGGAGAAATATCTTGAAGTCATCAGGAAAGAACCCGACCACCGCGGCGCTCTGAGCAGGCTGGCCGAGCTTTATCTTCGCCGGGGAGAATACCTGACTGCCCGCGATTATGCCCGGCGCGGGCTGGAAATTTCCATGTACGACCCGGAATCAAACTATGTTTATGGGCTGGCTGCCCGTCATCTCAATTACCGGAGCGAGGCCAGGGAAGCCCTGGGCTGGGCCGCCCGTTCTCCTGCCCTGGCCGTGCCGGCCAATCTTCAGCTGGCAGAAATTTCACTGGCTGAACGGGATTATTTTCAGGCAGAAGAATTTGCCCGCCGGGCCTCAGAAAAGGACCGGAACAATCCCCTGCCTCTCGAACTCCTGACTTCATCTCTCCGATTGCAGGGGAAAACAAAAGAAGCCGCCAAGGTAGGACGGCAGCTGCTGGAGCTCGACCCTCTGAATCATCTGGCCAGGTATGAGCTTTATCTGTTGAAACCGAATGCCCGAACTTGGCGTGATTTTCAAAACATGATCCGCAATGAATTTCCTGGTGAAACCTACCTGGAACTGGCCCTTTATTACTGGAGAACCAATCAGAGCGAGCAGGCAGTCGAATTGCTGTCTCTGGCGCCAGAAAATCCGGAGATCCTGGCCTGGCAGGCCTTTGTTCATAAAGACAGTGACAGACAGAAGAGTCTGGCCCTTCTGGAAAAAGCGGCCGGAGCATCACCGTGGCTGGTCTTTCCTTTTCGAGAAGAATCCATCCCGGTTTTTGAGTGGGCAGCGGGGATTAGACCAGATTGCTGGAAATTTCGTTATTACCTCGGCTTAATCTTCTGGCATAAAGGCCGGTTGCCAGAAGCCAGGATAATGTTTTCCAGTCTTAATGAAGCTGATTATTATCCTGTTTTTATAGCCAGAGCCTGCCTCAATCCTGAAGACCGGGCAGCCGCCAGGCGCGACCTGCAGACCGCCTTGAATCTGGCGCCTCAGGCCTGGCGCACCTGGCAT
>CAZDZU010000098.1:0-6900 GCA_964509995.1 uncultured Eubacteriales bacterium
ATTTTGTTACTCTGGCCGGTGGCGGCCTCTATCTATCGCCCGTCGACCTGAACCGGGCGGCCCAGGGTGTAACCGATTATTATCTGGCTGACCTGGGGACCGGGAAGAAGGCCAGCCTGAATGGATTGCATCTGGGGTGGTGCTACGGGCTGGATTTTTTCTATCGTCTGAGCCGGCAGCTTTTTCTGGGACTGGGATTTGAATATATGCAGGGGGCGAGGGAATCAACGGTCAGCTTCACCTTGGAAAACAGCGACTACCGCCTGCTGACCCGCCCCGGGCTGAGGAATCTCGCTCTGCGGATTTCCTTACTTTATCAACCGGCAGATATTTTCTATATCCGGGCGGGGCTTGAAACTGACCTGGCCCGGACCAGCTATCTTTATCGAATCGAGCAGGATGACCTCTGGCTCGAATGGAAGGGTCGGGCCAGCGGACTGAATGTAGGCTGGATGGAGGCGGCCGGGGTTCAGTGGCCGGTTTATTCCTGGTTTCAGGTCTATGTCGAAGGTGCTTACCGCTATGCCAGCATTAGAAATTTCGAAGGCTATAATGATTACTCCGACTCCGACGGTCTGGCCAGAACCGAGAAGGGAAAGCTTTACTACTGGCTGGTAGAAGCCGGGGGTCAGTACTATCCGGCCCTTTTCATTCGGGACCGCCTCCCGACTGAGCCCGGAGTCCTGGACCCGAGGCCCGCGAACATCAGTCTTTCCGGATTCAGTCTACGAGCCGGATTGCGTCTGATTTTCTGACCGATTGCCCTTTTGAAAATCATCCTCTCTTTTTAGTCATTTTGTCTCGCTTATGGCCGGAGGGAAGTGCGGTATATCTCCTGCCGTTCTCAGGCCGAAGGGTTTCTTAAAGGAAAAGGAGTGGGGTTAGGATGGGAAGTATGGGCGCGGTGACAGGACCCATTTAATTAGCCATTACTGAAACGCAGACCTCAGCCTTTTTAAAATTCAGTTTGTTTATCATCTCCCGAATTTCTTATAATGCTCTCTTTGAATCATCGACCCGGATGGTGCGGAGGATCAGTTGAGTCAGAGAGAGCAATTTGTTTCCAGGCTGGGATTCGTGGCTGCAGCCATCGGCATGGCCGTGGGCACCGGCAACATCTGGCGTTTTCCCCGAATGGCAGCCCAGTACGGCGGCGGGGTTTTTGTCCTGGTGTATCTGCTGGCCCTTTTATTGTGGTCAGCCCCGCTGCTGATGGTGGAGATGTCCATCGGCCGCAAGACCAGACTGGGGCCGATAGGTGGCTTCCGTGATTTTGTCGGGGAGAAATTTACCTGGATGGGTGGCTGGATGGTGGCTGTCTGTATGCTGATCACCTTTTATTATGCTGTGATCACCGGCTGGTGCGCCAGGTATTTTGTACTATCCCTTCAGGGTGCCTTCCGCGAGGGAGTAGATACGGCTGCCCTCTGGAATAACTTCCTTCACAACCGCTGGCAGAACATATTTTTTCAGGGGCTGGCCATCGGGCTGTGCGGTTTGATCATCTATCGCGGGATACAGAAGGGGGTGGAGAGAATCAATAAGATTCTGGTGCCATCTCTGTTCGTGTTTCTGGTCGTGGCTGCGGTCAGAGCGGTTACTCTGCCCGGCGCCACGCTGGGCCTCCGCTATCTGTTCGTTCCCGACTGGTCTAAACTTGCCGACCCGGCTACCTGGCTTCAGGCCTTTACCCAGTCTGCCTGGTCGACGGGGGCCGGCTGGGGTCTGATGTTGACCTATGCCGTTTATACCAGCCGGAAAGATGATATTTCCCAGAACTGTTTTGTCGTCGGCTTTGGAGACAACTCCGCCGCCCTTCTGGCCGGACTGGCGGTCATCCCGACCATTTTTGCCCTGACTCCTGATCTCGGGGCCGCCCGGGCCTCTCTCTCCGATAACATGGGACTGACCTTCATCTCTCTGGCCGGTCTGTTTCCCAAGATGAAAGGCGGAATGCTGGTTGCCCCCTTCTTCTTTCTGGCCATGCTGTTTGCAGCCCTTAGTTCCCTTATCGCCGAAGTTGAACTCGGCGCCAAAGCCCTGATGGATTTTGGCTGGACGAGGAAGAAGAGCACCCTGGTTGTTATCCTGGCCTGCCTGTTCCTGGGTTTGCCTTCGGCTGCCTTTCCTTCATTTTTGTTGAACCAGGACTGGGTCTGGGGCATGGCCTTACTGGTTAGCGGATTCTGGACAATGGTGGCTGCCAGAAAATATGGACTGGAAAAACTCAGGAAGGAAATTAATGGCGGGGCCGACCTGAAACTGGGGCGCTGGTGGACTTTTGTTCTGAAGTACGTCTCTCCCTGTATCTTCCTGGTGGTTACTGGTTGGTGGTTTTACCAGGCGATCGGCTGGGATAAAAAAGAATGGTGGCATCCCTTCAAGACCAGCTCGGCTGGAACCATTCTGTTGCAGTGGTTAATATTGCTGGTGGTCGTCCTGATCTTAAACAGGGCACTGGCCCGCTGGACAAGAAAACCAGCGGAAGACGAGGATTGAGATGGAAGTCATGGTCTGGATGGTCCTGATTCTGGGAATTAATTTTGGGGCCCTGGGCTTTTTTCTCTGGAGAATTCTCAGGAAAAAGAAATCCTGAGCCACTGTTCAGACAGCAGCTCCAGAAGGCAATGCTCACACCGGGAGCGGTTTCAGGGGTTATGAAAAGTGCTGCCCGGATTCTTCGTACTTATAACCGAGGCCGCGGACGCTCTGGATCAGCCCGGCCAGTTCCCCGAGTTTTTCTCTCAGGTGGCGGATGTGGACATCGACCGTTCTGGGAATGACCACTTTCTCCTGCCCCCAGAGGTGGTCAAGGATTTCATCCCTGGTGAAAACCCGACCCGGTCTGGAGGCCAGCAATTCCAGAATCCGGAATTCGCTCAGGGAAAGTTCGATCGGCTGTCCCCTGAGCAGGACTTCGTGTTTTTCCGTATTTATGACCAGTTTCCCTCGGGCCAGCTTTTTTTCGGGCAGACCGGCTGTTAGAGGCTTTTCCTGACGCCGGAGAACGGCCTTGATTCTGGCTTCCAGCTCACGCCAAGAAAAAGGCTTGGTGACATAATCATCGGCTCCCATTTCCAGCCCGGCCACCCGGTCGGCTTCCTGAGACCGGGCGGTCAGCATGATTATGGGAATGGATGATTTTTCTGGCCGGCTTTTAAGATAGCGGCAGATTTCCAGACCGTCAGTTCCGGGAAGCATCAGGTCCAGCAGAATCAGGTCCGGCTGTTTATTTTCGATGTATTTAAGAAAAGATTCAGGCCGGGAGAAAGTCTCCACCCTGAAACCGGCCCGGGAGAGATGAGTCTGAATCAGTTTCAGGATGTCTTCTTCATCATCCAGGACAGCGATCGTGCGGGTCATGCCATTTCCCCCACATATTTTATATTATTATGGGCTGGTTCTGTCCAGAGCTAATTTGCCTCGGGAATCAGTGGTAGAGATCCGGGAGGCGCAGGTGCTTTATGAATTCACCTCTTATCAGATAATAGGATTCTTCAGCGATATTCCTGGCCAGGTCGCCTATCTTTTCCAGGTGCCGGCTGATCAGAATAAAGAGCACCGCTCTGGTCGGATCGACAGCCTTTTTGTTTATCAAATCGAGATATTTATGCATGACCGATGTTTTCAGGTCATCCTGCCCGATCGTCTGGCGGGCCAGGTTGTCATCATGCTGGATATAAGCGGCGGTGGCAGAATTCAACATATCCCTGGTTCTTGAGATCATCTCCAGAATTTCGGGCGGCCAGTCAACCGGCAGAGATTTGCTGTTTTCTTCCAGCCTCTGGCTGATATTAAGGCACTGGTCGGCAATTCTCTCCAGCTCGTGTCCCACATTCATGGAGACCAGAAGGAATCTCAGGTCGCGGGCTACCGGCTGATGCAGGGCGATCAGGGCGGAGGCCTTTTTCTGAAGCTCGCTCTCCAGAGCATCGGATTCCTTTTCCAGATCGATTATTCTTTCGACCAGGGAGAGATTCTGTGTGTTCAGCAGCTTTTCAGTCAGTTCATAGGCCTGCCCGATGACCGATATCAGCATGGCTACTCTAGCTTTAACCTCACTCAATTCCCGGTCAAACACTCGTTCGCTCATCCGCTCCTCCGCTCAGCCAAACCGGCCGGTTATATAATCCTCGGTTAATTTATTGGCCGGGTTGGTAAAGATTTTTTCGGTGCGGTCATATTCAATGAGTTCTCCCAGCCAGAGAAAGGCAGTGTAATCCGAAACCCTGGCCGCCTGCTGCATATTGTGAGTGACGATCACCACCGTGTAGTCTTTTTTCAGCTGGTGAATCAATTCCTCCACCCTGGCGGTGGCGATGGGGTCGATGGCCGAGCAGGGTTCATCGAACAGAATGATTTCCGGCTCGACCGCCAGAGCTCTGGCTATGCACAGCCGCTGCTGCTGTCCGCCTGACAGGCTGAAGGCATTCTGAGTCAGCCGGTCTTTGACTTCCTCCCAGAGAGCAGCCTGACGCAAACTCTTTTCCACGATTTTTTCCAGTTCAGTCCGGCTGCGGTGGTTGCCGATTTTCAGTCCGTAAGCTATGTTGTCAAAAATGGACTTGGGGAAGGGATTCGGTTTCTGGAAGACCAGGCCCACTTTTTTTCGCAGGGTCACCAGGTCGACATCTCTGTCATAAATGTTTTCCCCGTCTATCAGAACCCGGCCCTCAACCCGGGCCTCTGGAATCAGGTCATTCATACGGTTTAGAAGCCTGACGAAGCTTGATTTACCGCAACCAGAGGGACCGATGATAGCGGTAACTTTATTTGCAGGTATGGACAGGGAAATATCGTGAAGAACACGCTTCTGACCATAGTACAGGTTGAGATTTTCAACCTTAATTTTCAGGTTACCTTCAGGGATGACGACGTGTTTATTATCCATGGTCAGTGTCTCCACCTGTTGCGCAATCTGGCTCTGAGCAGGATGGCTCCGAGGTTAAAAACCACGACGAAAACGATCAGCACCAGGGCTGTCCCGTAAGCCAGGGCCCTGGCTTTATCGATGGCGTGATGCTGGGTGGCCATGATGTAAAGATGATAGGGAAGGGCCATGAACTGGTCCTTAAAAGACCTCGGGATGTAGGGCAGGAAAAAAGCTGCTCCGGTAAACATGATGGGCGCGGTCTCACCGGCAGCTCTGGCCAGGCCCAGGACAGCCCCGGTCAGCATGCCAGGGATGGCATAAGGAAGCACGTTGGTACGGACCATCTGCCATCTGGTGGCTCCGAGAGCCAGTGCTCCTTCCCGGTAAGCATCCGGAACTGATTTCAGGGCTTCTTCGCTGGCGGTTATCGTCCAGGGCAGGGTGAGAAGCCCGAGAGTTAGCCCGGCCGAAAGAACGGAAGTTCCCAGCTTCAGCATATTGACGAAAAGAATTACTCCAAACAATCCATAAACGATGGAAGGAACGCCGGCCAGGTTGCGAATCGAAAGCCTGATGAGGCGGGTCAGGCGGCCGGCTCTGGCATATTCATTAAGGTATATAGCTGCGGCCATTCCCAGGGGCACGGCAGACAGAGCGGTAATCAGCGTCACCAGGAAGGTCCCGATAACAGCCGGAAGGATGCCGCCTTCGGTCATCCCGCGGCGCGGCATCTGGCTCAGGAATTCCCAGGAGATGACCTTATATCCTTTGCTGCCCAGGTCATAGAAAAAATAGAGCAGAATAAAAAGGACAGAATAGACTGCTATTCTCAGCAGAAGAAACCCCAGAAACTGGGCCAGCTGGCTTCTGAAATTGCCTGAGCTCTTCTTCACCGACCTGATCATTGGAGTTTTTTCCTGTGTTTTTCCAGAATGATGTCAGCCGTCAGGTTGACAGCGAAGGTCATGATGAACAAAACCAGACCCAGGGCGAAAAGGGCATAATAATGGGTCGTGTAGTAGGGTACCTCGCCCAGCTCAATGGCTATGGTGGCGGTCAGTGTTCTGACCGACTGCAGGAAACCGTGGGGGAAAGCCCTGGCGTTTCCGGTGGCCATGAGAACGGTCATGGTCTCGCCGATCGCCCGTCCCAGACCCAGCATCAGGGAAGCGATGATACCTGACAGGGCGGCCGGTATTTTTACTCTGATGAGCGTCTGCCAGTGGTTGGCTCCAAGAGCCAGAGAGGCTTCGGTATAACTCAGGGGGACGGCCCGCAGGGAATCTTCTGAGATGCTGATGATGGTCGGCAGGGCCATCACCGCCAGAAGTAAACTGCCGTTAAGGGCATTCAGGCCGTGGCTTAGCTTGAATATTCTGGCAATAAGAGGGCCGATCAATGTTATTCCGATAAACCCGACCACCACCGAAGGTATAGCTGCCAGCAGTTCAATCACCGGCTTGACGACCTCCCGCACCTTGTTACTGGCTACATCTGAAAGATAGGCGGCTACAGCCACCCCCAGCGGGAAGGCAATGAACAGCGCTCCGATGGTAACCATGATGGTGCTGGCTAACATCGACAGAATTCCGTATTCAGGCCTTTCGGGTGAGGTGGGATCCCAGCGGGTCGAAGTCAAGAATTCTCTCAGGCTTATTTCCCTGAAAGCTGGAACTGAGGTGTAAAGAAGAAGGGCAAAGATTCCCAGGAGAGCTATAATGGCCAGCAGACCGCTCGTCTGAAACAGCCTTTTAATAAGGGTTTCTTTAAGATCTCCAAGGAGACCCTTCTTCTTTACCGAGATCATTTTTGTATCCTTAGCCAGCGATTATCTCAGGTTCTTTTCGTTCTGTTCCATCAATTCCCGGCCGACCTTGAAAAATCCTTCCTTCTCGACGATTGCCTGTCCTTCAGGGCTGAGCTCGAAACGGATGAAATCAGCAACGGCGGCCGACGGCTTACCGCTGGTCGACTGGTAAAGCGGCCGGGAGATGGCATATCGGGCTGAATAAACCGCTTCTTTATCT
>CAZDZU010000099.1:0-6863 GCA_964509995.1 uncultured Eubacteriales bacterium
ATCTGGTTCTGAGGGCTACCCCCCAGCCGATCAGGCTGACCACCAGAGAGAAGATTAGGCCGAGCAACGGAAGGAAACTGAGGAAGGTGACGATGACCAGGCCGATGACCGCCGTCCAGATGATATGAGGCATACGTTTTATACCCAGGGCCTTAAGGAAGGATTCTCCGAAGAAATAAGAAAATGCGGTGCCCCCGAAGACTTTTAAGACAATTCCGGCCATCATAAATATGAATAGAAGCGGGATACCAATTATCAGGAGGATCAACAGAGCGGAGAGGATGATTAACCCGCCATAGATCAGCATGGCCAGAAATCCGGTGCCCAGGATTGGCCAGAAGTCGGTGTGGATTTTCCCGGCGGCAAAGTAAACCTGTCTGGGAAATATACCGGCCACAAAAATGGTCAGTAGAATTCCAAAAAACAGAGATATGAGTTTCAGGGCTAAGAAGAGCGTTCCCAACGGGAAGAAGATTCCCCGGCGGAAGAATTCTGAAACCAGCTTACCACCGGTGGGAATAAAAACCGTGTCCTGACCGATGCGGCAACCGGGCTCTTTCTCCAGGCTTCCACCCATGACCACCAGGTCTTCTTTAATGATGGCTGTCGACTTTATGGTCACCCTGCTTCCAAAACCAACCACCGACCTGCCAACCTCCCCGCTGACCGTAATCTCGCCCCCGAAAACCACCACGCTTTCCTCGACCTTTCCCTCCACCACGACCCGGCTACCAAAAGCCAGAACGTTTTTCTGCGTTTCATCCGGGGCGATGATGATTTCTTCCTTCATGGTGGGCTGGGCAGTCCGGTCGAATTTATACCAGGCGGCTGAAGCTGCCCCACCCAAAATTATTATTGTCCCCATCATAACCGCCAGCTTAATTGCGGCAACAGTGCGGATTGTTCCAATCATTTTTTTCATGGGTCATCTCCTGACGGATAATCGGGCCGGTCTGAGCAGTGTCCTGATCAGAACCAGGCTTAAAACTCCTCCCAGGGCCAGGGTTACCAGGGCCAGGCCAGCTACCGGAAAAAGGCCGGAGAGAAGTCCGGCTGAAACTTCGATAAAAATGCGCAGAGCCTTGATGAGTCCGTAGACCTGTTGAATAAGCCTGAAAACAAAGCTGCTGAGGTCGGCGGCCAGGTTGAAAAGGCTCCTGAAAATGTTCAGACAGAACGGAAAAAGAGCGGTCCTGGTGCCCAGGGCCAGGACGATTACCAGCAGGCTGAACACCAGATAGGCTCCGCCGGCCAGCCACAGCCAGAATCTGGACGAAGACTTCAGGACCGGCAGACTGGTCATCACCCGGTCAGAAAAGTCGGGCGGCAATTCTGGTTCGGGCAGACTGGAGATGGACTCCAGGTAGCGGCTCCGGTCGGCCAGCAACCGCTGGCAGCGGGAGCAGGAAGCGAGATGCTCTTTCATCCGCAGCCGGTCTTCAGCTGACAGCTCCTGCTCCAGATAAGCGTAGATTTCTTTCGGGGTAAGGCAGTTCATTTTTCCTCCAGCCTGGAGCGGATCCATTCCCGGGCCTGAAAAACCCGGTTCTTGACTGTGCCCACCGGGAGATGTTTTATGGCCGCAATTTCTTCATATGAAAAATCATTCATATGTCTCAGAACAAACAATTCCCTCAGAGTTTCCGGGAGCCGGCTTATGACCTGCTCAATCCTGGCCAGCAGTTCCCTTTTTTCGTAACTTTCGGAGACCGACGGCTCGGAATCTGGTAATTGGATCCGCGGCCGGTCTTCGTCCTCCGGCTCGCTGTCGATCGAGGCCAGCGGCAGTTTCTTCTTTCGCCAGTGGTCAATGAGCAGGTTGGAGGCGATCCGGAAAAGCCAGGTGGAAAACTGATATTTTTCCTTATAAGTATGAAGCGCCGCGTAAGCTCTAAGGAAAACTTCCTGGCTGAAATCCAGACTCAATTCTCTCTCCTGTAACAACCGGCTGAAATAATTGAAGATCGGTTGCTGGTATTTTTTAACCAGAAGCTCAAAGGCCCGGCTGTCTCCTTTGAGACTCCGGCGGACCAGAATTCTGTCCTCATCGGGCACCATCTTTGGCTTCTGCATATTCATACGAAAAATCAGCCGGCTGGTTTAAGAATTTGTGGCCGTTATTTGATAGCTCCGGCCTCGATTATTTCGCAGTCGGGCGGGATCCGGAGGTCAAAAATTTCCTCCGGTATTTTCCGGCCGGTTACAATCCGGCTGAAATGATATTCCAGCTTACCCCCGGCCGGCTCAAAGAAAACAGCCTTGGTGACCAGCCAGCTCTCCCGGTCAATTTCCAGCAGAATATAGGAAAACTGACCTTCCTCAACCGGGATCAGGCGGAGCTGATAGACGTTTTTTCGGTCGCTGGGGAAGGGGTTGAACTCGACCCGGTAGCCTTCGGACAGGGATAGATTGCCCGAAAGAAGTCCGAGAATCTCAGATTCTATAACTTCAGACTGGGCGGCATTTTTGATAAGTTGCTTATCCTCGGGGAAATAGAGCCAGAAGTTGTTATCCCGGAGCAGGAAAATCTGTTTTTCGGGGGAACTATATTCCCAGCGCATACGGTTCGGACGACGGATAAAAAGCTGACCGCGTCCGCTCATGGGCTCGGCGGAGCTCGGAGAATAGTAGAACTGCCTGAACTCAGCTCTCAGGGTTTCTACAGACTTCAACCTGGTTTCCAGGCGACGGGCGACTTCATCGGCGGTGAGGTCGGCGGCCGCGGCTAAAAGGGTTTGAGTACCGAACCAGGCCAGGAAAAACAGATATATTGCCAGCTTTAAGGGGAAAGACTCCGGTTTTCTTCCTGTCAGAAAAGCGTTCTTAAATGACATTATCAGGCCTCTTTTTATGGCGCGGTCAGGCCTATTTTCCCCGAGCTCGGGGTCGATGTCAATCAGTGTTATCCGGCGGTGTTGGGGAAAGAAGTCAGGACGGGCTTAAAATATTTTATAAATGGAAGTTAATAACGGAATTCTGGATATCTCTCCCTTAAATCCTGGCCGGCAATTTAATATTTTTTAAATATCGCCCTTGGCCGGCTGTGGGAGCCAGGGTTTCAGGTCGGGCAAAATTATGATGCCCGGGGCCTCAATTTGAATGTCAGTAGTTTGGATAAGGAGCTGGCCTGAGAAGCCAGACGACCCGCCACCACGTGTTCGGTGGCTTCTGACAAATCTCAACAGTGAGCCCGGGCTCTCTCCGATAGAGGCGAATTTTCCTTGACAAGGGTGGGTAAAGCGGATAAAAAATAAGAGCAAAATATTCAAGGAGGGCATCGATGTCCGGAAAAAGCCTTAAAACAATCCTGGTTCTGGTAATCGGCCTCAGCCTGGTGACAGGGTTTGCTCTATCTCAGACGGCCGAGGAGTTTATCAAGAAAGGCGATGAATACTATTCTCAATGGCAGGACAAGCAAGCGCTTGACGAATACCAGAAAGCTCTGGAAGTTGAACCCAAAAATTATGAAGCTCTCTGGAAAGCGGCCAGGGGCTGTGTGGACGTGGCTGACCTGATGACCGGAACCGGTAAGGAAGTGGAAAAGCAGAAGTTTGAGCTGTATGCCAAGGCAGAGAGACTGGCCAGACAGGCCATATCGGTTAACCCCAATGATACCTGGGGACATTTCTTCCTCTCGGCTGCTCTGGGGAAAAAAGTCCTGATGCTTGGCAAAAAGGAACAGATAGACGCTTCCAAGCAGGTCCGGGCAGCCGTGGATAAGGCCATTGAGCTGGATCCAGGCAACGACCTGGCCTACCATGCCCTCGGCCGCTGGCACCGCCGGATGGCCGAAATCGGCGGGGCCAAGAGAGCCCTGGGCAGCCTGATTTATGGCTCCATCCCCAGGGGTTCCTTCGAAGAGTCTGAGAAATGGTTAAAAAAAGCGGTTGAACTGAAACCTGATTACATCAACCATCACCTGGAGCTGGGCCGGACTTATGTGGCCATGAAAAAATATGACCTGGCGACCCAGGAATTCAATAAATGTTTAGAGCTGCCCGAAGCCTCGGCCAAGGATAAGCAGCTCAAGGAAGAAGCCAGGGCAGAGCTGGCTAACCTGGCCAGGAAAGGCTCAAAAGAAGATTAAGGAGGCGGACCGGCTGTTGGTTCCGTAGCCCGTCCAGAGCCCGCGTTTATTCACCCGGGCTCTTCCTCTGAAAAAACCTGGGCCTCGAAAACCTCAATATTAACCCCGCGCTTCCATTCGTCAGCTGGCAGACCGGCTTTGAGGCAGCCGTGGTTTAAGTAGGTTTCCAGGTTCCAGCCGTATTCCAGGGGGACCTGGGGCAGCAACAAACCTCTGTTGAAGCCTTTGCTGATAATTATTCCGTGCTGACCGACGACCACCTCTTCCGGTTTCTTCACTTTCCGGGGCAGGGTCAGGACGGAGATTTCTACCACCAGGTCCTGGAGCTCGTCCTCAGTTAACGGGGGGAAGCGGTAATCTTCGGTGGCCGCGGCCACGGCCATTTCAATTATAGTCTGATAAAGCGGTTTATAGGGAAGAGGATAACCTATGCAGCCCCGGAGCTGGCCATTGACTTTCAGGGTGACAAAAGCGCCCTGCTTTTGCCGGAGCTTCGGGTTCTCAACTTCTTCTTCCAGCCTTCGACGGTTTTTTAGAAAATTGGTTATTGACCGGCGGGCAAGTTGAAGCAGATATTTTTTCTCTTCTTTGGTCAGGTATTCAGGATTTTCAGTCATCGGAGGTCTCCATTTCCAGGATGATCCGGCTCAGCGGCTGGAAGCAGAATTTCCGGTCGAATTCGACCCTCTGTCCCCGGAGTTTTATTTCACCGCGGGGGCCAACGGTCAAAGACAGGAAGACTTTACCCGTGAACAGCGGCCGGAGAAGCTTTTTCCTGTTAACCGGTCGTGAATCCAGGCTGAAAACGCCCATGATTTCAAGGCCCTGATTCTGCTCCACCCGGAAAAAGGTTTCAGCTTTAAGGAGTTCAGGCCAGGAAAGGCAGATGACCTTTTCCACAAACAGCCCCGGTCCGGTCTGCCTGCCCAGCAGATAGCCCTGGGCCGGGCGTCCGGAACAGGCCCGCAAAAGCAGTTCTTTCCGGGCGTCCCTGAGAATTATCAGCTCCATGGCTCTGGCGAAAATTATAACACACCTCTTTCCCGGGCGGCAAAAATTCGCTTGACGCCCGTTTCTGGTTGACATAATATTAGCCCGGCAGGGTGGTGAGGGCATGAACTATCAGCTGGTTATTGTCGGGCCCCTGGAAACGAATTGCTATATTTATTTCTGCCCTGAGACCGGAGAATGCGCGGTGATCGACCCGGGGGCTGAAGCCGACCGGATCTTTCCCCTGATAACCCATCTTAATCTAAAGCCGGTGGTCATTCTAAATACCCATGGCCACGTGGACCACACCGGGGCCAATGTCGAAGTCAAGGACCGGTACCTGGCTCCGATTGCCATGCATCAGGATGACCTGCCGCTTCTCGAAGAAAACATCCAGCTGGAGTTCGGGCTGATGCTGGGTGCCAAGCCCACTCCAAAGCCTGACCGTCTGCTGGTCGACGGAGATGAGATCAGGGTTGGACAGACCAGCCTGAAAGTTGTTCATACTCCGGGTCACAGCCCGGGCAGCGTCTGTTTTTATGCTCCCGGAATTCTCTTTTCCGGCGATACCCTGTTCTGCGGCGGTGTCGGCCGCACTGACCTTCCCGGGGGCTCGTGGAAGGACCTGATCCGCTCTATCAGAACCCGGGTATTAAACTATCCTGAAGAGACCGTGGTTCTACCCGGACACGGTCCGAGAACCACAATCGGGGAAGAAAAAGAAAACAATCCTTTTCTCGAATAAAAGTAAGGCCAGTAACCATGCCCAGATATCAGGAAGAGCTGTTGAAGATTTACTGCGACTACCTGGCTGTGGAAAAGGGGCTGTCGGCCAACAGCCTGAGTTCCTATGCCCTGGATATAAGGAAGCTGTTTGACTTTCTGGACCGGGACAGAAAGAGCCTGCTGAGGTTAAAAGAGACGGACCTGGTGGAATTCATTCATCTCCAGGCTCAGTCCGGTCTGTCGCCCCGCTCTCTGGCCCGGCTGGTGAGTTCATTAAAATCCTTTTTCCGGTTCCTCCTGCTGGAGAATCATATCAAAAAGAATCCGGCCGAGGGCCTGACCTCTCCCTCGCTGTGGTTGACCCTGCCCCGGGTGCTCATGGTAGAAGAGGTGGAAAGCCTGCTGGAAAAGCCCGACCTGAGCAAGCCTCAGGGAATAAGAGATCGGGCTGTGCTTGAAATCCTCTATGGTTGCGGCCTGAGGGTTTCAGAACTGGTTTCGCTGGAACTCAAGGATGTGCGTCTGGCTCAGGGTTTTTTAATCTGTAAGGGAAAAGGCAGCAAGGAAAGAATAGTTCCGGTCGGCCGGGCTGCCGCCCGCTGGTTGAAAACCTATCTGAAGGAGGTCCGCCCGCTCTGGGACAGGAATGGCTCGGCGGTCATATTTCTGACCCGCCGCGGAAAACCGTTCACCAGGCAGGGTATCTGGAAAATTCTGAAGACCTATGGTCAGGAGGCGGGTCTCCGGGGAAAAATTCACCCCCACATCCTGCGTCACTCTTTTGCCACCCATCTTCTGGAAAGGGGAGCTGACCTGAGGTCGGTCCAGATGCTGCTGGGCCACAGCCAGATTACTACCACCCAGATTTATACCCACGTCAGCCGGGACAGACTGAAGCAGATTTACGACCGCTTCCATCCGCGGGCCTGAAGCCTCAGAGCTTTTGGCATCTTATAAGTTCCATTGCGACTCTTATCCTGCTCCTCTGATAGACGACGAGAAAACCAGGCTCCTCAAAACTGGTTTCTTCCTCCCAGTTGAATTCTTTCCTGACCTCATT
>CAZDZU010000100.1:0-6797 GCA_964509995.1 uncultured Eubacteriales bacterium
TAAAGAGTTTTACTTCAGAGCTTTGAGATGGCAGTTCATGTATAATACCAGACGATATCATTCGACGCTAAGAATGACACCTTACAGGAAGCTGAGGACACAGATGCAGATCTCAAAACAGGTGGCTCTGTTTCCCGTGATGCAGCTGGAAAAACTCACCGACCTGTATCAAAAACTCTTTCCCCTGCCTGGATACCATGTATCTGCCTACGACCGGAATCCTCCGGGGGCTTGCCAATCTGGCCGGTCTCGACTAAACTTTATCTCTGTTTTCCGGCCCTGGCGGCTGATTTATTTCCGGAGAATCAACAAGGGAACAACGCGATGCCAGAGAAAAAGTACGATTTTGACTCGGTTCTTGACAGGCGCAACACCTGTTCTCTCAAATGGGAGTTCTGCGAGCAGGTGCTCGGGGTCCCGGGGGTGATCCCGATGTGGGTAGCCGATATGGACTTTCCGGCTCCGCCGGAAGTGGTGGAAGCGGTCGTCAGAAGAGCCAGACACGGGGCCTATGGTTATCCATACATCCCCCGCTCTTTCTGGTCAGCCATAATCAACTGGATGAAAACCCGACATAACTGGGAGGTCCGAAGGGAATGGCTTTCCAGATGTCAGGGAGTGGTACCCGCTCTTAACATCTGCGTTCAGGCTTACACTGCACCCGGTGATAAAATCATCGTCCAGAGCCCGGTCTACTATCCCTTTTTCTCGGCTGTTGAGAATAACGGACGTCGGGTGGTTCGCAATCCGCTGCGCTTTGAAAACGGAAACTGGAGAATGGATTTTGAGGATCTTGAAAAGAAAATAGACCACCGGACAAAGATGCTCATCCTCTGCTCCCCTCACAATCCTGTCGGCCGTGTCTGGAGGCGGGAGGAACTGGAAGAACTCGGTGAAATCTGCATCCAACACGACCTGTTGATTATCTCTGACGAAATCCACGCTGAACATGTTTACCGTGGCCATAAACACCTTCCGACGGCCTCGCTGTCAGCGGAAATGGCCACCAGAACGATTACCCTGACCGCACCCAGCAAAGCCTTCAATATCGCCGGACTGACCACCTCGGTGGTCATCATTCCCAATCCGAAACTCATGAACCTCTATAAAACCTGGCTGGAAAACCTGGGCCTTACCGTCAATAACATCTTTGGCCTGACAGCCCTGGAAGCGGCCTATACCCAGGGAGCAGCCTGGCTGGACGAACTCGTGGCCTATCTTGAAGACAACATGGATTTTGCCCGTGACTACTTTGAGAAACGCATTCGGCCGCTTAAATTCCTGAAGCCCGAAGGAACCTATCTGGCCCTGCTGGACTGCCGGGAGCTGAGACTTCCCCAGAAGGAACTCAATGAATTCTTCCTGAAAAAAGCCCGGGTCTATTTCGATGAGGGGCCAGTCTTCGGGCCAGAGCTGGAAGGCTTTGAACGAATGAACCTGGCCTGCCCCAGAAAAACTCTGGCCGAAGCTTTATTCCGGATTGAGGAGGCGATAAAACAGCTGAAAAGCTGACCGTTAAACAGACTGCCTGCACCCGGGCGAAAGTGCAGAAAAGGGAAATATCGTCACCCGGCCGACCTGAATAACTTGTACCGCCAATCAATTAAATGGCTCCCGTATTGCTTCCTGAAGTAAAGAAGTATATATAAATACCGAACGGAGAGAGATTCACTTCCTATTCGGCTGAAGGCGGAACAGGGGAAAAGGATTATGAAGGGGAAGAAATGGATTTCAGTCACAGCCTGGAAATCCAGAGAAACAGGAGCAGGTAATTCTGAAAGCCAATCAATCTGAAGGTTAAGCAGCATGTATATTTCTTTGATCTTAAACGCTTCACTGATCCTGGCTCTGATAACTCTGTACAGCCTGGTTTTAAGAATATCGACGGTGAGAAAAATTCAGGGCCAGGTACTTAGCGGACTGGTCTTCGGCCTGACAGCCGTGGCCGCCATGAGTGTCGCCTTCAGGTATGGAAGCGGTGTCATCTATGACGGCCGTTCAATCATAATCTCGCTGGCCGGACTTTACGGAGGGCTATGGCCAGCAGCCATAGCTTCTCTGGTATCAATAGGATTCAGGACCCATCTCGGGGGCAACGGAGTCTGGGCCGGCATTGCGACCATAATCTTCTGCGCCGCCACCGGTCTGGTCTTCAGAAATCTTTTTAAATTCAAGATTGAAAAGCTCAGGCATCCAGATCTTTATGTGTTTGGTCTGGTGGCTCATCTGGTGATGCTGACCTGCCAGCTCCTGATCATACCCTGGCCATCGGGCGTGGCTGTAATCAGCAGAATCTGGCTGCCAATACTTCTCATCTTCCCTGCGGCTACCGTCATTGCCGGCAGCCTGCTACAGGAAGAAAGCAGAAGGATCCAGGCTGAGGTGAAACTTAAAGAAAGTGAAGAAAAATATCGGATACTGTTCGACAATGCTGCTCAGATGATCATGGTCGCCCAGGATGGGGTGTTGAAACTGGTCAACAGGAAAGCACTGGACTACGGCTATACCGCAGAAGAAATCAGCGGAAAACGGTTCCTGGAATTCATTCACCCCGAAGACCGCAAAATGGTCTGGGAAAAACATCAGAAGCGTCTGAGGGAAGAAGATTTTAACCCCACCTATGAATTCAGGTTCCTGACCAGAGATGGAGCTGTCAGATGGGTAGAAATCACAGCGGTCAAAATTGACTGGGAGGGTCGCCCCGCTACCCTCAATTATGTCAGCGATATAACCGCCAGAGTCACGGCCCAGCGGGAAAAGGAAGAACTCCTCCGGGTAATCGAAAACAGCCAGAATGAAATCTACATCTTTGACCCCGATACCTTAAGAATTATTTATGCCAACAGAGCAGCGCTCGACAACACCGGCTACCTACTGGAAGAAATGACCGGCCTGACCCCGCTCGACTTAAAGCCGGATTTTGACCGGTCAAAATATGCAGCCCTGGTAAAACCATTGCTCGAAGGCAGCAAGAAAAAACTTCTCTTTGAAACAGTTCATCTGCGCAAAGATGGTTCGACCTACCCGGTCGAAGTCCATCTTCAGATTGTGGAAGTGGCCCAGAAGAAAAGCTTCCTGGCAATTGTCCTTGATGTAACCGAAAGAAAGACGGCCGCCCGGAACCTGGAAAAGACCCTGCAGGGAATTATCAGAGCCACAGCCAGGACGGTCGAAGTTCGCGACCCATACACCGCCGGTCACCAGGAACGGGTGGCCGAACTGGCTGAAGCCATCGCCAGAGAAATGGGCCTGGATGAATCCCGGGTCCGGGCCATCAGTTTCGCTTCTGTCATCCACGACCTGGGAAAAATCGCCGTACCGCCAGAGATTCTCAACAAGCCCGGCCGGCTATCGGACATTGAAATGGAATTAATAAAAACACACTCCCAGGTCGCCTATGATATCCTGAAAGGTATAGACTTTCCCTGGCCGGTGGCCGAAATAATACTCCAGCACCACGAAAAAATCGACGGCTCCGGCTACCCGCGCGGACTCAAGGACGAACAAATTCTTCTGGAGGCCAGGATCATCTGCGTGGCCGACGTGATAGAAGCTATTGCTTCCCATCGTCCCTACCGGCCGGCCCTGAGCATGGAAACGGCCCTGGCAGAAATCAGAGCTAACTCGGGAAAACTCTACGACCAAAAAGTGGTTGAGCACTGCCTGAACCTGATAGAAAAGAAGGGCTTTACTTTCAGCAAAACCGCCTGATGGCAAAAAATCAATAAACTCAGGTTAAAGGCAGGGCCCTTTTTCAACCAGCTATTTTCAAAAACTGCCCCTGGAGCCTGTTTTATCAGAAAAAGTTTATAAAGTTCAGACAGATTATTCTCAATACGTCCGGGCTGTAACCTCATGAAAAATTTCCAGTCCGGGGCCAGTCCCGACTGCTCCTTTTTGGTCTCAAAAACTAATTAAGATATAATCTCAGCATGAAGCTTCCCTTTCTGCTGTCCGAAGACCGCCTAAACCGGGCCCGTTTCGCCGTCATTCTGGTCAACCCGGAAAACCAGGAAAATATCGGGCTGGTGGCCAGGGCCATGAAAAACACGGGATTTTCTCAGCTGAGAATTGTTGGCTCAGAGGAACCGGGACCAGAAGCTTTTCGGACTGCCGTTCATTCCTCAGATATCCTGAAAAGAGCTTCTTTCTTTCCGACCCTGGAAGAAGCCGTGTCCGACCTTAACCTGGTTCTGGCTTCTACCGTCCGACAGAGAAAAGCTTTCCGGATAATGACCATAGATGAAGTTCTGGAAAAGGCGAAGGCCTTCCCCCGGGAAATTCAAATCGGACTGGTCTTTGGCAACGAGAGGACGGGCCTCAGCGACCGTGAATTGCGGCGGGCAAATTTCGTCTTCTTTATTCCTCAGGCCGTCCGGCAACCTTCCTACAACCTGGCTGCGGCTGTATTGATCACCCTCTACACGATCTACCGCCAATCGGGTTCTGAACCTGTTCCCCAGACTGCACCGCCCCTGCCACGAAAGGAACAGGAAGATTGCCTGAAGCTGATCCTGAAGAAGCTCGAAAAACGCGGTTTCATGCACGCAACCAATCGCGAACATGTCACTGACCTCCTGCACGACCTCTTCGGCCGCCTGGCCCTGTCCGAGCGCGACCGCCGCTTCCTGACGGCAGTCTTCAACAAAGGGCTGGGGCGGGAGAAAAAAGAATAGCCCACCGGAAATTGCCGGCCTTAATCTCACTGCGGGTTCTCCCGGACTGGAATTTTTCCGCATGAAAACGGGTCCAGGTGTGGCCCGATTTAAATAAGACCGGATTCAGGGGATTACAAAGACCGGCCGGATGTTATATGATTCAATCTGAAATATGAATCGAGGTTCAGATGGATAAGGAAAAAAGGTTTATTCTCGGTCTGGTGGTCATCGGGGTAATCAACCTTTTTGTGGCCCTTATGACCATAGCTTTCTGGACCGGCCATCTGCTGGCCAACCGATTTCCGAAGACCCTGCCGGTGCCGGATAATCTATATAATGCCTTCTCCCTTCCAGATCTGGTGATGTCAGTTTTTCTGATTCTCAGTGCTTTTGGCCTGTTACGCTTCAGGAAGACCGGATATGTCTTCGCCCTTCTGGGAATAGGCATGTGGTTCTTTGATGTCCTGCTGGTCGCCGGCCTGACCGGTCTCTTCCGGATCGGAATCGTCATCCCCAGCCTGCTCTACTGCCTGTGGGCCAGCTATTACCTCTGGAGAAAAAGAGAAGTTTTTCAGCTCTTTGCCGATTAGAAGCACCGGGGGAAGAACTGGCTCATAAAACCCGCTATCCGTTCCTGATTTTGCCGGAGTGACAATCGCCATGTGCATTCCTTCTTAATTTCAGACTGAGCCTCCGCCAGTTTCAGAATTCAATCCTGATTTATTGTCCAGTGACAGCCGAAAATAAGGCGGCCCTCTCTTTTTGCTCATTTATGGTAATACTGACAGCCGGGGCATGGCCTCCGCCCGCTCCCGCCCGCAACGAAAAGGGCCGTCCGCTCCATAAGAATTAATTTGCCTTCCAGCTTCAACTTGGAGATAATTCTAAATTACGCCGGCCGGCCAGAACTGCCCGCCGGTATGAATAGGTTTCCAGGGTAAACATGATTAAGGCCAGACTCAGCACTTTTGACGTAACCATGATTGTGGTCAGCCTGGTCATCGGGATCGGAATTTTCCGGACCCCGGCCATGGTAGCCTCGGCCACCCGCACTCCCCTGTTATTCTTCACAGCCTGGATAGCCGGGGGCCTCATTACCCTGCTCGGCGCCCTGACTTTCGCCGAAATCGGAGCCCGCTTCCCCCAACCGGGTTCCTACTATAAGGTGGTAGCCGAAAGCTACAATTCCCTGCTGGCTTTCATGCTCAACTGGGCCAATGTCTTTATCATCAACACCGCCAGCGGAGCCGGGGTGGCTCTGATCGGAGCCGAATACCTGGCTCCCATCATTCTCCCGGAAGGAGCACGGACCTCGCGGAATATTCTGTTCCTGGCATTTGCTATGGTCGTCATCCTCCTGGTCCTGAACTACATCGGGATTAAGTCGGGAGCCCGTACCCAGAACATCCTCAGCCTTTCGAAAATCGTCCTGATTTTTGTCCTGGCCGCAGCCGGTTTGCTCAGCCACCAGAGCTCGGTTGAAATCCGCCAGGCTTCACTGCCGCTCGAAAATCCCTGGTGGCTGGCCCTGGGACTGGGCTTTATCTCGGTCTTTTTCAGCTACGGCGGCTATCAGCAGACCATCAATCTGGGAGCCGACCTGAAGGACTCCAGCCGTAACCTGCCCCGGGCCGTCATATCCGGTATGCTGATAGTCATCGCCTGTTACCTTCTGGTCAACCTGGCTTACTGGCGGGCACTGGGCATTCCCGGAATGAGCACAGCCAGACTGGTGGCGGCTGAAACCGCCCGGGTAGTTTTCGGAGAGGGTGGTCATAAATTTGTTTCCCTGGCGATTTTCCTTTCGGCTCTGGGTTTCCTCAATGCCATCCTGATGCAGCTTCCCCGCACCTATCTGGCTATGGCCGAAGACCGCACCCTGCCCGGCATTTTCAAGAAGGTCAACCCCAGAACCCAGGTCCAGGAATTCGGGCTGCTATTTCTGGGAGCATTCATGCTGCTGAGCCTGGCTTTTCTCCGGACCTTCGAAAATATCGTCAACTATGTGATGTTCCTGGACAGTCTGGGCATTGCCGTGGTGGCTTCGACCATTTTTGTCCTCAGGGCCCGGGCCCGGAAAAGGTCAGAGAATTACCGGGGCTTCCGGATTCCTCTTTATCCCGTGCTGCCGGCTGTATT